>JAHJBR010000132.1 GCA_018813445.1 Microcaldota archaeon
CGCGAATTTTGCAGACCTTTCTATAATAATCGATTCTGATTCCACTCCACGCATACAGGAATGCCATATATTTTGCATACATGAAATTTGTGCAATTATAGATAAAGAATTTTCACAGTGAAATGATGAAAAAGGCATTATTTTTAGATCGAGATGGAACAATCATCGAGCATGTTCATTACATAAACGATCCTGAAAAAGTGAAACTGATTCCAGAAATGATAAAGAAAATTAAGAGCTATCAACAGGCCGGATACCTAATAATTGTGATAACTAATCAGAGGGGCATTTCACTAGGATTTATAACCCAAGAACAATATGAAGCAGTTAATTCTAGAATGCTTGCTCTTATGAAAAAAGAAGGAGTAAATATCGATCATATTGAAATGTGTTCTGAGAAATATGATACTCATCCAAGAAGAAAGCCTAATCCCAGGATGATTTTGGATGCTGCAAAAAGACTAAATATCGATTTGGAAAGTTCCATAATGGTGGGCGACAATATTAATGATATTGAAGCTGGTAAAAGAGCAGGCGTAGGTAAAAACCTATTTGTGCAGGAATTTATTTCCAATCCTTTGTAATCTTTTCTGAAATTAGTGCAATAAGCGCTTTATTCACGGAAACCCACTGCATTTTCTATCATCACAATATATGGATCAGGTATGCGTAACTTTCTCAGTCCGCCCAAGAGCAAAGTTCGGTCATCTTTTTCAAATGCCTTAAGGAGAACAAGTAATAGGACATAGGATGCAACCATAAGAGTAAAAAATCCACCCAAAATTGCAAGTTGGAAAATCTTTTCATATATTACCTCTCCTATCCCTGAAGTAATTTTCGGCAAGCTGATTGAGAACACTGCCGCAACATGGGCTTTTAGAAGCAAGAAAACAACGCATATTACTATTCCGGCTATTAGTGGTTTTAATGAACCTGAAAGGAATGTGCCACCAATAATTTTCTTGCTGTAATATAAAAGCATAATTGTGATGATTGCAAAAGAAGCCATGGAAGCAAGTGCTGCGCCTTCCATACCATATTTTGGAATAAGCAAAATATTCAATACAATATTGACAATCGCAGCCAATATAGAAATAATTAATTCAATCTTGAGTACACGTATTGCTGCAAGAATTGAGCCGTGCGTGAGACTTATTCCTCTTATGAAGAATCCAAGCGAAAACAACATGAGTACAAATGCTCCAGATGAATAGGCAGCACCATAAACTATTCCCATTGCCTCAGCCGGGAAAACAACGAATAAGATAGTGGGTGGAACCATAAGCATGATCGCCCATCTTGTTGCAAAAGCAGTAGTGTGATTCATCTCCTTCTGCTTGCCTTTAGAATATAGTTCGGATATGCTTGGCAGAAATACTGTGTTTATTGCACCGCCAAATATTACAAGAAGCATTGATGCAAGACTTGTGGCCATACTGTATACTGCTATCGCAGATGCGGCTTCCGAAGCCTGAAGCATATATCCAAGCAAAATTCTATCGCTTGAAGATAGTATCACCCACATGCTGGCAATTATTGTGAGAACAAAACCAAAAGGAAGCGCTTCTTTCAGTGCATCCACCTGCTCTTTAAAAGTGATTTCACCCTCGCGTTTGAGTTCTGCAAGCACTGGTCTCAGGAACCAGAATGATATAATTAGCATGATTAGGAATGAAAATAAATGACCAAAAGAAAGCACTGCTGCATTGGAACCAACAAGCAGCATATAGCCAACAGTTATGATTACCTTAAGGAGGTTCTGACCGTTTACTATGAGCATCTGATCCTTTATCCTTTTGAGACTTATCAGTGCATAGCTGTTTATGCTGAAAAGCCCGTTAACTAAAATGAAAAATGCAAGTATGTTCAGCACTGTTGCAAGTTCAGGATTACCATATCTCGCAGCTATTTCTACAGAAGCAATTGCTATGCATACTGCAAGGAGGAGCGAAAATACCATGATAAACCAATATGCTCCCTTCAGGAGCGCAAACGCCTTTCTTTTTTCACCTCTTCCAATATAATATGGGATAAATCTTGTGAATGCAAGTACAATGCCCAAATCTCCAAATATGCTCAGCACGCTTATTATACTCAGTCCGAGATAGAATGTTCCAATTGCATCCTGGCTGAAGAGCCTTGTCGTTATGGTCAAATAAACAAGTGTAATAAGTTTAAGAGCTATATTACCTATTAGCCCCCAAATAGTTCCTTTTACCATTGTTTTCTGTTCTTCGAGTATCATCAGAATACCTTAGAAATTATGTTCTACTTAGTTTTATTAACTTTGTTTGCTACCTATGTAAGGTATTTTCATGAAATTAGGACTTGAGATTCATCAGCGTTTGGATACATATAAGCTTTTTTGCGATTGTCCAAGCAAAGAGGGCAAGGGAGAACCTAAAAGACTAGTTCGTATTCTTCATCCTGTTTTTAGTGAAATGGGCGAATTGGACAAGGCAGTGGTGGAAGCCGCTTCCCGTGAGCAAAAATTTGAATATCTAGTTTATGATAATTGCAACTGTTTGGTAGAGATAGATGAGGAACCGCCGCATCCATTGAATAAAGAAGCGCTTCTTATCGGATTGGAAATCTCCAAGCATCTTGGTTCCAAACCAGTGAATGAAGTTCATGTGATGAGAAAGATTGTGATAGATGGAAGCAACACTTCTGGATTTCAGCGCACTGCAGTAATTTCATTAGGTGGAAAAGTGCAAAGCGAGAAAGGAGACGTGAGAATCAGTACTGTTGCTGTTGAAGAGGAAAGTGCGGGAATAGTTGAAAGAAAGGATGGAATTGCAGTATATTCATTGGATAGGTTAGGTATTCCTTTAGTTGAAATTGGAACAGAACCAGATATAAAAGACCCTGAGCATCTGAAGGAGATTGCTGAAAAATTAGGATTGATGCTTCGTGCAACTGGGAAAGTGATGCGCGGTTTAGGAACAATACGGCAGGATGTTAATGTAAGTATAGAAGGAGGAGCGCGCGTTGAGATAAAAGGCGCGCAGGATTTGAAGACTATTTCTCTTCTTGCAGAAAACGAAGTAAAAAGACAGGAGAATCTTCTTGGAATTATTTCTGAACTTAAGAATAGATTCAAAGGAAAAATGAAAATAGCATCAAACACAACTAATCTCACTGAAATATTCTCAAATACAGAAGCCAAGCTCATAAAATTAGGAATTGGTGCAGGACAAAAAGTTTTTGGAATCAAGTTAAAGCATCATTCTGGTTTGATTGGAAAGGAAATAAATCCGAACAAGAGATATGGAACCGAATTAGCGGATTATGCGAAAACAGCCGGTGTAAAAGGAATTATTCACAGCGATGAGGATTTGAAAAAGTATGGGATAAAAGAAAAGGAAGCTGATGAATGCAGGAAAGCCCTTGCAATTGAAAAAGACGATGCATTTGTTCTTATTGTTGC
>JAHJBR010000133.1 GCA_018813445.1 Microcaldota archaeon
AATAGGAATAGGAGTAATAAACAATCCAGAATTGAATTCTCTTGCAGTAAGCCCAAACATGATTGCTGAAATACTTTTATTCATTGCCTTCCAACGCCACCTGAACGATCTATACAGAAAAATGCTCTACGAAACTTACGACCGTGCAAAAGGTTATCCTGCTGCTTTTTCAACCGCTCTTGCATCTCTTATGAAAAAAGGCCATGAAAATGAAGTAAAAGAAGGTGTCCAACGCCTTTTTTCAGAGGAAAAAAGAGAAGAAGCATGTGGATTAATTGCCTCAATAGGAGAAAATAAAATCTCCTCTGAATTCAAAAATGAATTATTACACAGTGCAAGGGAAGGCTGGGATATGGAAAAAGCCAATGCACTTGCAGGTCTTGCCCCTTTAGTGGTGGTCGATTCCGAAATAAAAGACTATTTCATAAGCGTTCTAGATGGATGGGACGATGATGCAAGATGGTTTTGTGCAGGGGTACTCTCAGAAGTAAAGGATGAAAGCGCAGCAAAAAAAGCATTTGAACTAATTCAAGAGGAAAAAGACCCAGAAATGCTCAACCAGCTCCTAAAAATACTAGAAACCAATGAAACATTTTCCATACATCTAATTGAAAAAAGGCTCAACGCAACAAAATCCAAAAAAGAAGCCAAAGTTATTTTAGATATTCTTCTAAAAGCAGGAAAAACCAAAAAGTTAAAAGAAATGCTTGCTAAAATAAGAAATGCAGTTTCAGAAGAAATAGCTGCACTGATTGATTCAGTAATAAAGTGATTCTTATGGAGATAATAAATATTCCAGTTCAAAGAGTGAGCAATCTACAAGATGCAAAAGCAAGACTAGAAGAGCTCACGAATACAAAGATCAATATAAGCGAAGAAGGACAGATCATACTTCAGGGAGACAGTGCCAGCGAATTTTTCCTAAAAGATGTAGTAAAAGCAATAGGCCGTGGTTTTGATCCAAAAGATGCAGAAATCCTTTTTAAAGACGATTATTCTTTGGAAATTGTTGATTTAAAGGATGTATGCAGGAATGAAAAAGATCTTCAAAGAGTACGCGGACGAGTTATTGGAGAAGAAGGAAAAATGAAAACTGAAATAGAAAACGCCACTGATTCCAAACTCTGCATTTATGGATGGACAGTTGGAGTGATAGCGCCATTAGATACAATGGTTTATGCACTCAAAGCAATAGACAAAATAATGCGTGGATCCCAGCTAACCACGATTTTCAACGACCTTGCAAGATACAAAAAGGAAATACTTGCAAACCGTCTTCTAGGGAAATAGATTTCCTTTTCCCCTAGATTTTTTAGTCACTATTACTTTGGGCAGCATTTGCGGCATGAAAATAAACTTCCTTTCACTCAAATATCTAAATACCTCTATTTCATCTATATATTCCCCAAACTTATCTTTAGTATCTGATATAATATCTCTAAACTGCTCTTCAGTCCTAACTTGCACTTCAGCTTCCATATCCCACCCACCTACTGATTCTATGAAATACACTGTATTCGGATGACTACAAATGAAATTCCTTAATTCTGAAAATTTTTCCTTAGATATATTCTGTAGAGAAAAGTGCAGTTTGTAATATCTAATCCCAAGTTTATCCAATCCCAATACTGGTCTATAGGAAACTATTATTCCGTCTTTTTCCATTTTCTTCATTCTTTCATTGAATGTCCTTGCATCCATGCCTGAAATCTCAGCAAGTTCTCTCATGCTTGCCCTTGCGTTTGCAGCAAGCGCATCCAAAACCATCCAATCCTTTTGATCTATCTCTAATTTCTCTCCCCTTACACTATTGAATACTTTTGCACCGTGTCTTGCTTCCCTACTTTCCATAATGCACCAATGTGGCATGTATACCCCTCTTCCATAAATTGATATGTCAGTATCCATTATGTAATTCCTATATTCAGAAAGCAAACTTGTCCAAACCTCAGTTATATCAGAGGCATTTTTAGTAACTACCCAAATGAAAATATCCCAAATTCCCTCTGCCTCAAAAACAGCTTGTATCCTATCATCTCTTTCAAGAAACTGTAGTATTTCCTCGCGCTTCACCGGAGTATCCCCTTTCAACTTTATGAAGAATCTGAAGGAAAAGAAATTCAGTTTCCCAGCATTCACAGTAGTCTGATAGAATTTGATTATGCCTTTTCCTTCCAACTGTTTTATTCTATAGTGCACTGCTTCCTTGCTCAGGCCCACCCTTTTACCCAACTCAGTCAGACTGATTCGTGCATTAATATCTAATTCCGACAATATCTTTCTATCTTTAATGTCCAATAGTTCCATAATCTCATTTAATTTATATACAAAAATCCTTAAATACTTGTCTTTTTAGTAAAATTTGCAATAGAGAATTTAATATAGCTCTAATTCCTAATATTTTCAGCAAAGGTGAACAAAATGGAAGATGAAAACCAGGAAACAAAACCAAATGCAAAGGAATTATTTGGAACAATGAGCGTCCTCCACGAAGCGAAGCTCATGAAAAATGAGTACATTACCGCACCTCTGATGCTTTTCTAAGTGAACACGATGGGAAAAATCAAGAACAAATATGCAGAACTTGCAATGTATTCTCCAAAGATCACCAAACAGGACTACGAAGGCATTTTTGAAAGATTCATGAAAACAGGTGTTCCGCTTTTTGAATGGCTTGACTTTTCCGGATTCATAAATCTAAAAGGAATAAATATTCTTCTCCAAAGACACAACAATACGATAAAGATGTATGTTGAAGACAATGGTGGAGTTTACTCTCAATCCGCATTACTTTTCCCGTTCAGGATGAACGAACCAGATCACATACAGCGCATAAAAGGTTTTTTCACCCTTCAGGCAAAATTTGTAGGCAATACTAAACTATTTGATTTCCTGATTAAGGAAAACGTCCAGGAAATAAAAGTCAAGATATTCAGGCTTTTTGGAAAGCTCCACGGAGTAGGAATGTTCATCAATAACCGAGATGAAAAAGGCGCACTTATTCTTTCAGACCCATCCAAATTCCTTGAAATTGATTTGGAAAACAATCCTGTTTTTTATGTTGAGCTTTTGGATCCAATACCTAAGGCAGTGTATGTAACCTCCGATGCTCCATTATTCGAACAGAACGGAGTGCAGATTGGTTTGGATAATTTTAGTGCCCTCCAACACAGCCTAATTGTAGGAACTTCTGGAACCGGAAAAAGCAGGCTCATTGAAATAATGGTAAAGGCAGTAAAGAAAACGCACCCTGAAGCGCGCATATTAATTATAGATCCACATAATGAATTCTCGAAATCATTTACAGGAGAAAAAGTTGTGGACTTTGTCCATAATTACATAGAGCCTTTTGATGTCGGACTAACCAAAAGCCCATTGGTCGCCCAGCTTGTTGCCCAGCTCATCACCTCCACGATAGGCCAGGAAAACAAATACGCTGAAAGAATAGTATTCTACGCCGTGCATCTGCTTGCATCCATAAACCAGCTTTCACTCACCAATCTAAACGCGCTCCTCACCGATTCCTCCAAAAGAATGGAATTCAGCTCAAAATGCGAGAACGATGAAGTGCGCCGCTTCTTCGATGAGGAATTCCAGGACATATACATGCACCATTTCAACGATGCCATACTTCCTGTAATAAATTTCATAGGTGAATACCTTCTTTATATGGGAGAAAATAGGAAGCTAGAAGATTTGGGAAAAATGATTCAGGACAACCAAGTATCTGTGATTTCCTTCAACCCGCATTTTTTTGGAAGAAGAATAATAAAATTCTTCGCAGGAGCAATAATCAACCAGATGTACATCATGGCCATAAGCGAAAAACTAGACAAACCAACCATAGTAATTGTGGATGAATTCCCCACAGTCGAAACAAAAGTAGTAAAAGATATTCTTGCAGAAACAAGGAAATTCAATTTATACATGCATGTTTCAGCACAATATTTGGGCCAGATTTCCCCTCCAGTACTGAACGGAATAATAAGCAACGTGCGCAACATAATCTCCTTCAAAGTAACCAAGGAGGATGCAAAGCTCTTGAGTTCAATGATGGAAATAAAAGTTGAGGAATTTTTCAAGAAAAGAGTTAGCCCAAGCGAGCTTGAGGAAAGCAAAAAGGAAATGTTTGTAAAACTCCATCCAAGGGAATGCATAGTGCGCCTTTTCGACGGAGTTAAATACATTTTGCCAATGAAGGTGAAAACCGCAGATGTGAGCAAATGGGCATGAACATTATGAAACCGGTGAAGGGATGGGCGTAAAGGAGGATTTGGATAAGGCTTTCAGAGGCACATTCTCCTTGATATTCGGGGAATGCAATATAGGGATGGAAGAGCTTGAAAAATACCTAATGCGAGACAATTATCCTTTAGGTTCTCGCAAATCAGCGATTTCAGGAAAAGAAGTCATTATCTCAAATTCAGTATCCTCTCCTTTGTATTGCAAAAGCGCAAAATTTATACTTCCAAAAGAGCGCCAATCTCTTGTGGAAAAAACCCCTACTCTTGATTTGAATAAAATAAAAGACATTGATTCTATTTTGGAATCTTTGGAAGAAATATTCTATTACGAGGGAAGCAGGATAACCGGAAATTCCAATTGGGTAGACAAAAGCGATAATGTTTCAGATAGCTTTTATGTCTACAAAGCCCATGATGTCTCCAAATCAAGATATGTTGCCTATTCCTCAAGCATCCGCGACAATTCAGACCATGTATTCGGATGTGCATGGTTCCTTAGGTCCAAATATTTAATACGCGCATTTGATGCAGATTCACTCACACGATGCTTTGAAACATACATGGCAGCTAATTGCTCAGATCTTTTCTTCTCATACAATTGCATGAATTGTAATGATTTAATGTTTTCATTTAACCAGCGCTCCAAAAGAAACATGATAGGCAATCTTCAGCTTGAAAAAAGCAAATATATGGAATTGAGAAAAAAACTAATTGAAGAAAGTAGGCAGTATATAGAAAAACACAAAGAATTCCCATCAATGTTTGAACTTTCTGCACCAAAAACCATTCCAAGAATAAATGTACATATCAAAAACAAGGAATATGATTTCAAGAAATTGGATGATGCATTTAGAACAACATGTCGCATAGTTCTTGGAAAAGAAATCGGCGGGCTTGCAGAATATGAAAAATACCTTATTGATACTGTAGTTCCTGTGAGAAGAATGAAAACACCTTTTGGAAATGAAACTGTGCATTCTGACATGTTCTTTTTCCAATCAATGCCCAATGAAAGAATTGCAAACATAGAAGAAAGCAGACAGCTAGCTACAATTTCCATTGAACTTGGACCGAATGAAACCATTTCCCTCAATTCTATCCTTGAAAAAATCAATAATATTGCATTCTTCTGCGCAGAGGTGGATGAAGGTGCAAACATAAACAATATGGAGACTTTCTGTGCTTACAATTCTTCAAATACCTACAAAGTGGGTGATGCAACATTTACCAAGAATGCCGCTTGCTGCACTTTAGCCCATAATTCTGAAAACGTTTTTGGCTGCCAGCGCGCAGTCCACTCCAAATTCTCAATCAGATGCCATGGCTGCAACAACGTAAGTTCAAGCTTTGAATTAGACGGCTGTGCAAACTGCATCTCCTGCTATTTCTGCCATAATTCCGAAAACCTCACAGAATGCATGTTCTGCTTCAATGCGAAAAGTCTTAGATATGCGATAGGAAATAAAGAAATAGGAAAAGAAGCTTACATGAAAATCAAAAAACTCGTGTTGGACGAAATCACAAAAAAACTGGAAAAGGATAAGAAGCTGAATCTGAATATTTTTAATGTTGGCTGCAGAGGTAAATGAAATGGGAATCGAAGAAGCATGGGCAAGTACCTGCAAAATACTTCTGGGGGATGAGATAGGAGAGATGGAAAAATACAGGAATTTCCTAACCGAGGCAATTTCAATTCCTGGAATCAGAAAATCCGCACTCTCTGGAAAAGAAGTGGTGAGCGCTTCCAAGAACATCTGCTCCTCAGCGAAATTCATAAGGAACGACGAGCAGACTGAATATTCAAGACTAATGAAAGAGCTAAAGCTCGACATCAACTCCATAAAGGACTTTGATTCCATAATTGCAGCCATTTCCGAACGTGCCTATTATTCTGGAAACATAATTCTGGGTAATTCCAAGGAAGTTGTGGAATCGGATAGGTGCATAAACTCATCCTATATCCACTGTTCCAAGGAGATCTACGACAGCAAATACGTTGCCTATTCTAATTCAGTAAGATACGGCGAGTATGTATTCGGCTCAGAGCCCATAGGAGAAACAAAATTCCTGATAAAGGGTTTTGACACTTACAAAAACACCCGCACCTTCAATGTAATGCGGGCATATGTTGGCAGCGACCTTTACTATTGCGGAAATATAGAAGGATGCAACAACTGCATGTTCTCCTTCAATCTGAGAAACCGTAACTATTTGATAGGAAATACTCAGTATTCCAAGGAAGAATACCATGCGCTGAAAACCAAGCTTGTTGAAGATATGCATCAGATCCTGGTGGGCAAGAAAACCCTACCCACCATCATGGACATTATAGGTGATTCCTGATGGATCCAGAACTCGAGAAGGCATTCCAAAACGTTTGTGAGATTATCCTAGGCAAAAAGATGGGCAAGATAAAGGATTACGAAGCATGGCTGAAAAGCTATGTGCCTGACCAGTTGGTCACCAAATCCCCCCTAAGTGGAAGGACCATCTATTCTCCTGCATTTGAGTTCTGGAGAAGAGTGGGCAACAATATAATAGGCGAAGCAGAATCACTTGAACTAGGAAAACAAGGAATTCCCAAAGAATCAGTTGTGCGCCTTAATCTCAAGAATGCCGGAGAGCTTCTTAAACCAATATCCAAACTCAGTAGCGAAGCAATAGTTGGAAGCAACATTTCGGTTGAGAAATGCGGCGCATACGGTTATTCCATGCACTGCTACGATGGCACATATTTTGTCCAGAGCAAATATTCTGCCTGCTGCTTTTGGCCCAGACAATCAGAATATGCATTCGGATGCGCCCATCTTTTCTCATCCAAATTCTGCATAAATTGCTATTATTCCTTGAATCTTACGCGCTGCTTCGAGATGCTGGATTGCAATACCTGCTCTGATTCTTATTTCTGCCATAATTCCGAAAATTTGGACAATTGCATATTCTGTTTCAATGCAAAAAACCTGAAATATGCGATCTGCAATCTGGAATTAGGGAGGGAACAATATATGCGAATCAAGAAAATTCTCCTGGACGAAATCACCAAAAAACTGGAAATCAATAAGAAAATCGATTTGAGTATCTATAATGTTGGCTGTAGAGGTAAATGAAATGGGGATCAAAGAAGCGTGGAACAGCACCTGCAAAATCCTTTTAGGAGAAGAAATAGGAGACCTTGAAAAGTACGAAAAATACCTCATGCAGTACATAAAACCCCTGGGCAAAGAGAAATCCTTTCTAAGCGAAAAACATGTTCTCATCTCAGAGAACACTTTCTGTAAAAATTCAAAATTCATAAGCAATGATGAGCGCGAAAAGGCGCAAAAGCTGCTTAAGGAAACCCAGCTAGATATAAACCAGGTAAAAGATATAGATTCAATAATCCAAGCCCTTCAGGAAGCCTTTTTCTACAGTGGAAATGTAATCCTAGGTAATTCCCATGATGTACA
>JAHJBR010000134.1 GCA_018813445.1 Microcaldota archaeon
CATTTCAATTTCCCTAAAATAACTAAATATGCATTCACTCTAAAAACCACAGCAAAAATCCAAATGGATGACCCTGAAAAAGTCTATTTATTTTATGACAATAAAATGTTCCCAGGATTTTTTGCTTGGCTAATTCCGCACAATGAAGAACAAGCAGAAATCGGTTTAGGAACCACCCAAAGTTCTAAGCTCATGCAAGGTTTTGAATTCCTTTTGGATAAAATCAAGCCCAGTTGCCATGGGCCTATTTCAGGAAGAGTAATTCCATTGGTTCCAAGGAAAAAAACCGCAGGAGTCTTCAATCAGAAGAATGTTTTGCTGGTTGGGGATGCTGCAGGACAGGTAAAATCTTCCTCAGGAGGAGGCGTGGTTTTTGGAACCTCTTCAGCCAGGATTGCAGGTGCATTGGTGGAAAGCCCTTGGGATTATGAAACTGCATGGAGAAAAGAGAATGAAGCTGATATCCTAGCCCATGTGTTTCTAAGGAATTTCTTTTCTCTTCAGCCCAATGAACTTCTAAAACTAACTGGAGTCTCTTCAAATATCATAGGGTTAAACAGGATTTTCTCGTTATATGGGAACATGGATCGTCCGATAAAAACCATGAAATCAGTGTTTTCCAATCCAATACCGATTATAAGAAGCATCACTAATATCTGATTATTTACAGACTAGATTTATTTTTTCCCTATTCTTTTCTTCAGCGCTCTAAGCATCCCAGATAGTTTTTTATTTTCTTGCAGGAGTTTGCGCATCTCATTATCTTTCCATCTCTCAGCATATCTAGAATTACCTATTTTTTCAATCTCATTTTCAAGAATTTCTATTCTTGCTCGTTCTGCATCCAATGCTTTTCTTAGATTCACATTCTGCAGTGCAAGTGCAATAAGTTCGGAATCCTTTTCTTTTTTTACTATCGGCTGATTATCATTTACACTCTTTACCTCATCCTTTTTCTCAAACATAAGCATCGCATTTGCAAGCGTGAATCCCTGTATAATTAGATGTTTCAACTTTTCCCTATCTAATTCAGTGTTCATCGAATCTATCTGCCTTAGTCTGTTTGCATAGGCTCTGAAACATTTTATTGCACCACAAAACGCATCTCTTTCATGCATGTTCTCCATCTTGCCTCCAATTTCCCTTTTTTCAATACTACGCATTATTTTGAATGGTACAAATGTGCGCACATTGAACCGTGCAGCAATTTTCAAAACAAAAGAAGGAGCAGGATTTACATCACTTGCGATTATACTTGGAATCCCAATCTTGGCTATTTCAGATACTATTTTGTCCGCATCTGCTTCTTTCAGGGTTCCTGATTTAACGTGGTTTCCCTTAAGATCTATTGCAGAATACGCAGTTTTTATTCCTGGATCAATTCCAACTATTAAGTATATCGAAGCACCTATTTTCTTTTCTGTAAATATATTTTTTTCCCGGATTCCATGTTTTCATCCACGCTTATCCCAGAGCCTATCCAGCAGCCATCCCCTATGGTTTTCCCAGGCACCACACAGCTCAATACTCCAAATTTTGTATTATCCCCAACCACGGTGCCCATTTTTTTTCTTCCAGTATTAACCCAACCTCTTTCAGTAAGCACATTTACATGCTTCTCATCAAACCTGAAATTCGCGATTTGGGTCCCAGAACCAAAATTCACATTTTCTCCTATTATGCTGTCTCCAATGTAAGAAAGGTGTTTTGCCTTTACATTATCAAAAATTATGGAATTCTTTATAGTTGTACTTTCCCCTATTTCGCATCCGCTTCCTATGGAATTGTTTCCCCTTAAATAAGTATGAGGGCCTATTCTGCTTCCTGCACCTATGTAATGCGTCCCTTCATCAATATAACTATCGAAAACTTCTGCTCCTTCCTCCATTATTATTTTTCCCTTTACAGTAGAATTCTCCACTTTCCCTATATTAGAGTTCATTCTTTTGAAAAGCTCATCCTGCGCATCAAAAAGATTCCAGGGATATGCAATATCCATCCAGAATTCCTTAATTTCAATGCAATTTGCATTGATGATTGCATCTGTAATCTCATATTCTCCCCTTATACTGGGAGTAATGGCATCTAGTTTAGCAAAAACGCTTTCATCCATCATGTAAATTGAAGTATTTATCAGGTTTCCTTTGGGCTTCTGGGGTTTTTCCTCAATAGAAACCACCTTATTATTTTTAACTTTCAAAACCCCATAGGAGCTGGGATTTTCAACTTTAATTGCACCCAAAGTAATTCCGGATTTATGTGCTTCCATTACCTTTTTTATTGCTTCTGCGTCTGTGACAATGTCTCCTGCAATAACCAGGAATTTTTTACCTGTCTTTCCTTTTGCCGCAAGGACCGCTGCTGCAGTTCCGTAATTTTCTCCTTGTTCCACATACTCTAATTTCAGGCCAACATCGTTCTTTTCAAAGTATTCAATTACCTTTTCCTTTTTATACCTCACAACTACTACTGCTTCATTAATTCCTGCTTTTTTAACTTCATTAAGGATGTGCCAGAGCAAGGGCTTTCCAGCTGCATAAACCATGGCCTTAGGCCTAGTATAAGTTAATGGATGCATTCTTTTTCCTTCCCCGGCTGCAAGAACAACTGCTTTCATTTTACCCCCATAAATAATCAGTTTATACCTTTTTAAATTGATTTTAATGGCGTAACTGCATTTTTTCTGTTTTTTATACATTTTTGATGGAAAAAGTGAACATATGTTATTATATTTCTTAGTTTAAATTCATTTGTTTGAAAAAAATTGGAAAAGTTATATATACTTCCAACATCTTATTTTTTCGGTGGTCAAATGAGCCTTAAATTATTTGCTTCAGCATTTATGCTTCTTTTTATAATGGCTTTATCCTTCAGTGCATCTCAGATAGATAGTGGAGATACTGCATGGGTTCTTGCCTCAGCTGCATTAGTAATGATAATGACGCCGGCACTTGGATTCTTCTATGCAGGTTTAGTGCATCAGAAAAACCTTCTTTCTCTTCTTATGCATGCATTTACGATATTGTGTGTCGCGGGTCTTTTATGGGTGGTGATAGGTTACTCTCTTGCCTTTGCACCCAATGGAGGACTCGTGGGTTCTTTGGATTGGATTTTGCTTAAAGGAGTTGGATTGGATCCTTTTGTAGGCTATGCAGCAAGCATCCCACATCTTGCATTCATGATATTTCAGGCGAAATTTGCGATAATCACACCAGCACTCATAGTCGGTGCATTCGTAGGAAGATTCAGGTTTCCTGCATTCATTTTATTCGTAATTCTTTGGAGTCTGTTGATATATTATCCTGTGGCGCATTGGGTGTGGGGGGAAGG
>JAHJBR010000135.1 GCA_018813445.1 Microcaldota archaeon
CAACAAAAGGTAATCCAAGTAATGGCTCCAAAAAAACCTGCCCCGGTTCCCACAATGGAATTTTTAGCTGATGGAAGAGTAAAAAATCTTGATTTTGGAGATAGTTCAAAAACATCTGTTTTTACAAGCAAAATGAAGTGATTGGTTTCCAGTTATAATTAAATACCTACTTCTAGTAATCAAAACGTCTTGGGTGCATCTATGGAGAAGGAAGTGGAAAGAATAATCAAGGATATAAAGTCGTTGAAGATACAGGGTGCGAGAAATGTTGCAAGAAGAGCAGTAGAAGCGCTTGCATTGCAAATACAAAAATCCAAGGCAAAAAAGAAACCAGAATTATATTCAGAATTATTGGAGGTTGCAGATTCATTAGCAGCAACACGTTCCACTGAACCAATGATGAGAAATGCAATGCTGGATGCAATTCGTTTTACTTTAATGCAGATTAAATCAAAGCCAAAGATGCAAGTAAGCACGCTTAGGAAAGCAATTGTAAAAGAAGCCCTCACTTATCTAGACAAAATGAAGCAGGATCATGAAACTATTTGCGACTATGGTGCAAAGCTGATTCCTGATGGAGGAATAGTGCTTACGCATTGCCACAGCTCAACTGTAACTGGAATTCTGAAAAGGGCATATGAATTAGACAAGAATTTCAAAGTGGTTGCCTTTGAAACAAGGCCAAGATTTCAGGGAAGAATTACAGCAGCAGAACTTGCAAAAGCAGGAATAAACACTACATTGGTAGTGGATGGCGCAATGAACATGATGATGCGCTCTGCTGATTTATGCATAGTTGGAGCTGATGCACTCACTGCAATGGGAGACCTGATAAACAAAGTTGGCACATCCACTCTAGCCCACATTGCAAGAGCCCATGATGTTAGCTTTTATAGTGCCGCAGAGCTCTACAAATACGACCCCCTTACTCTATTTGGGAATAGGGAAAGAATTGAAGAAAGGGATTCAAAAGAAGTTTGGGAAAAAGCTCCAAAAGCAGTGAAAGTGAAGAATCCTGCATTTGATGCAACTGCTGCAAGATATGTAAGTGGTTATATAACTGAATTGGGAATAGTTCCTCCTACCTCTCTTTTAACGATTGCAAGACAAAAATTAATGCAAATTAATGATGAGTGATACTATGGCAAAAACAAAAAAAACAAAGGCAAAAAAACATCATTCGGCTCCACACACTATCCATAAGCCAGGTAAAAAGATCTATGATGAGAAACAAAAGAAAAAAGTGGATGTGTGGAGAATCAAGCCATATATCGTGCAGGCAAAGAAGATCAATATCTATACTGGGAAAAAGATAATTGTGTTGAATAGTAGAGAGGCACAGGAAAACGATGTTTATGCAGGTTACAGGGAAAACCTTAGATTCAAAGGAAGAGAAGTGGCAGTGGTTGTGGATGTTGCTGGAGATGAGGTTGTGAAACCAGGGGAAGTAGGTTTATTTAGGGATGTAAGTGATGAGCTGGAGATAGAAGACAGCGATATTGTAGAGATAGTGCATCTGAATAGGCCAGCTTCCTTGGAATACATAAAAAAGAAAATGGACAACAAGTTGCTGGAACCAGAAGAAATAAACATGATAATCAAGGAGCTTATGGATAATCGCTTGAGCGAAGGCGAGCTTGCAGCATGGGTTTCTGCAGCATACATAAACGGGCTAGGGGATGAGGAAGTGGTTGCATTAACCAATGCGATTGTGGCCAGTGGAAGCAGGCTTGATATTCAGAAGGAGCATGTTGCAGATAAGCATTGCATAGGTGGAGTTGCAGGAAACAGGACAACAATGGTCGCAGTGCCAATAATCGCAGCAGCAGGAATTTACATTCCTAAAACTTCAAGCAGAGCAATCACAAGTCCTGCAGGCACTGCCGATACTATGGAGGTTTTTGCACGTGTTGATTTTTCAATAGATGAACTAAAGAGCATAGTACTCAAATGCAATGGGGCAATTGTGTGGGGCGGCGGACTTAATCTTGCAAGCGCAGACGATAAGCTGATAAAGATAAGGCATCCTTTGAATTTGGATCCGCGCGGACTGCTTCTTTCATCCATACTTGCAAAAAAGAAAAGCGTTTCAGCAAAACATGTAGTGATTGATATTCCTGTGGGAAGAGGAACTAAAATAGGTTCTATGAATGAAGCACAGGAGCTTGCAAGGGATTTCCTGAAAATAGGTTACAAGCTCGGAATGAACGTCGAGGCGTTAATTACTGATGGAAGCGAACCAATTGGAAATGGGATCGGTCCTGCGCTTGAGGCAAGGGATGTTCTTCAAGTGCTTGAGGGCTCTGGTCCAGAAGACCTGAGACATAAAAGCCTTATTATTGCAGGAAAGATTTTCGAGCTTGCGGGTAAGGTGGAAAAAGGCAAGGGATATGCTGCTGCAGAACACTTCATAGGGAGTGGAAAAGCGCTTAGGAAATTTAGGGAAATAATAGAATTGCAAGGTGGGGATCCAAAAGTAAAGAGTGATGATTTGGAAATCGGCCCATACAAATACCAGGTGAAAGCGAAATTATCAGGAAAAATAAGCCATATTGATAATAAGGCGATTTCCAAGCTTGCAAGGCTTGCTGGCGCACCAATGGATAAAGGAGCAGGCATTTTCCTTTATCGGCTCAAAGGGGATAAAGTGGGTCGCGGAGACGTGTTATTCACTATTTATTCTGAAAGCGAATCTAAGCTAAGTTTTGCAATAAAGGCGCTTGAAGATTTAGAGCCAGTGGAGATGCAACGCATGCTTTTAGATGTGATCACTGAGCCCGAGCAGCCAATAATTAGGAATGGCTCTGGTTTCCTAAGCGAATAGGGTGTTTTGATGAAAATAGAGAAAGTTTTTGCACGCGAGGTTTTGGATTCAAGAGGAAATCCAACAGTGGAAGCAGAAATTAAAACTATTTCTTCATTTGCGCGTGCGATTGCTCCAAGCGGGGCAAGCACGGGGAAGCATGAGGCGTGTGAACTTCGTGATGGGGGAAAAAGGTTTCTTGGAAAAGGAGTGTTAAAGGCAGTTGAAAATGTAAACAAGATTATTGCTCCTGCGCTTTTAGGAGCCAATGTTCTTGAGCAAATGAGATTGGATGAAAGGATGATAGAGCTTGATGGAACAGAAAACAAATCCAAACTTGGGGCTAATGCAATGGTTGCAGTATCCATGGCAATAATGAAAGCAGCTGCATACGGGAAGAAGCAGCAAGTTTATCAGCATTTGAAAGGAAAGCTGCTTCCAATGCCAATGTTGAATATAGTTAATGGAGGGATGCACGCGGGAAATGCACTAGCAATACAAGAGTTCATGATTATTCCTAAAAAAGCAAAGAGTTTTCCTGAAGCATTGCGGATGAGTTGTGAAGTTTATCACACGTTGGGAAAAAGGCTTGTTAAAAAATACGGGGCCAGCGCGAAAAACGTGGGGGATGAAGGTGGTTTTGCACCTAATTTTTCATTGTGTACTGATGCGCTTGAAGAAATTACTCTTGCAGTGGATGCTGCTGGCTATTCTAAGGAAGTTGGATTGGCTGTTGATGCTGCAGCAAGCTCATTTTTCGATGAGGATATTGCAAAGTATAAAATAGATGGCAAAGAGCTTGAATCAGGACAGCTACTAGATTACTATTCTAATCTTGCAGACACTTATCCTATTTTGAGTATCGAGGATCCGTTTGAGGAAGAGGATTTTGAGAGTTTTGCACAAATAACCAAAGCAATAGGAAATAAAATTCAAATCGTGGGGGATGATCTTTTGGTTACGAATCCTAAACGACTTAAGCATGCAATTGAGAAAAAGGCGGTTAATGCTCTGCTTCTTAAGATTAATCAGATTGGAACTGTAACTGAAAGTATGGAAGTTGCGAGTCTGTGTAAAAAGAGTGGGATCAGAGTAGTGGTGAGCCACCGCTCAGGGGAAACAGAAGATAGTTTCATAGCTGATTTTGTGGTCGGAATAGAAGCAGGGCAGATAAAGACAGGGGCTCCTGCAAGAGGAGAAAGGACCTGTAAATACAATCAGCTTCTAAGGATTTCAGAAGATCCAAACAGTAGTTTTGCAAAGGTATTCTAATGGGTGCAGTGCAGCTCTGGATAATGAAGATATTGGATGGATTTCTTACTCTTTTAGGAGAAATAATCATGTTTTTTGGGGTTTATGTGGGTGGAGAAAACGCATTGAAAATAGTTTTATTTGGACTTTTTCTAGTAATTATTGGACAGCTTTCTGGAACAGGAGCAATCAAATACGAGAACAGGAAAAAGCTTCAGTTCCTTGTTCTAGATTCCATTGAGAATGCAGGGAGACAGTTTGCATATCCATTCCTTATTTTTGTATTGTATCTTCTTTATGGAGATAAATTGTTTCTTGCGCTTGCGTTTGTGCTTGCTTTAGTTGCGTTCTTGAAATCATTATTCATAATATATAGATCAAAAATTGCAGAGGCTATTCTTGATTACAAATAGGCCCATAGGTTAATTTTTATTTCTTGCTTAATATATCTGCGCATGCTTTTCATAGAACTTGCATCTGCATTTGGAGAAATTGAAAAAAGAAGCGGAAGATTGGAGATGACTGATCTTCTTTCTGCGATTTATAAAAAAGCCAAAGTTAATGAGATAAAGAAGCTCACCTATCTTGTTCAGGGAATCATTGCTCCATCTTATGAAGGAATAGATTTAGGTATGGGGGAGAAGTTTGCAATTGAGGCAGTAGCCCATGCAACCGGATATTCAAGGAAAGATATAGAGAAAGATTACAGGAAAGCCGGGGATTTGGGTTTGGTTGCAGAATCATTACTCAAGAAGAAAAAGCAGCAGGCTTTGCATGCAAGAGAACTTTCTGTTTCAGATGTTTTTGATGCAATGATGCGGATTGCAAAATCCTCAGGAACAGGAAGCCAGCAGCTTAAGATAAGGGTGCTTGCAGAATTGATAAACAACTCATCTCCAGAAGAAGGGAAATTCATTGTGCGTTTTGTTACTGGGCAGTTGAGACTTGGGATAGGAGATCCAACCATCTTAGATGCGCTCTCAGTTTCTAAAGCAGGGGATAAGAGCCTTAGAGCAGAATTGGAAAGAGCCTATAATTTATGCGATGATCTTGGGTTGGTTGCAGAGACTTTTGTTTCTTCTCCGAACAAGATAAAGAAGTTTGAAGTTGAAGTATTCAAGCCAGTGAGACCTGCGCTTGCAGAAAGATTAGCAACACCGGAAGAAATAATCAAAAAGATTGGGGAATGCGCAATTGAATTCAAGTTTGATGGATTCAGGATGCAAGTGCACAAGAAAGGAGAGAAAGTAGAAATTTATTCAAGGAAACTAGAGAAAATTACAAATACTTATCCAGATGTGGTTGAAGCTACAAGAAAGCTTAAGCACAGGGAAATGATTTTTGAAGGTGAAGCGTTGGCATTCAATGAAAAAAAGAATCGCTTCTTTTCTTTTCAGGAAACAATGCATAGGAGAAGAAAATATGGTGTGGAACAGGCCAAGAAGGATTATCCGCTTTATGTTTATGCATTTGATTTGATTTATTTGGACGGAAAGGATTATACTCAGGAAAGCTATTCTGAAAGAAGGAAGCAGATGGAAAAAATATTTCCTTCAGGGCTTCTTAAAATCTCGGAAAAAATGGCTGCAAAAGATGCAGAGGAAATAGAGGAAATATTCCAGGAATCCGTGAAAAAAGGTTTGGAAGGAATAATGGCAAAGGATCTGAAAGCCCCGTATGTTGCAGGCGCAAGAAAATTTGCCTGGATAAAGCTGAAGAAAAGTTATGGAAAAAGTGTCGATACGGTTGATGCGGTTGTTGTTGGATATTATTTAGGAAAAGGAGCTAGGGCAGAATTTGAGTTTGGGGGAATACTTGCGGCAGTGTACAATCCAGACAGGCAAAAATTCGAGACTGTTGCAAAAATAGGCTCTGGATATAGTGAAGAGGAGATGAAGAGTTTCCACGAAATGCTTTCAGAAATAAAAAGAAAAGAGGCTCCTTCTATTGTTGATTCTAATTTAAAGCCGGATTTTTGGGTTGAATTGAAATACGTGGTGGAAGTGGCTTTTGACGATATTACTTTAAGTCCAACGCACACTTGTGGGGCAAAGGACGGAAAAGGATATGCATTAAGGTTTCCAAGAATGATGCGCCTTCGTTCAGATAGGGATGCAAGGGAAATAACTACTACTCAGGAAGTAATTGAGATGTATGAGTTGATGAAAGGTAAATAGTTTTAAATAGTTATATTTAAAGTATAAATATGACTAGCTTCCCAATTTTACATAAAGGCAAACCAGTAATGGTCAG
>JAHJBR010000136.1 GCA_018813445.1 Microcaldota archaeon
CCTAGAATTATGAGGTCATAAAGCATACTAATCACGTAATTGTTGAACGCTTAGCAGGTTTAATTAGGTTTCTATCTATTGGAGTTAGGATTTTTTAGAATCCTTTTTGGGAAGCTCAGAAATCATTAGTCTAACTGCATCTGAAGCAATTGGACTAGCGGTAAGTAGGAATTTCTCAAGTGCAGCTCTGCGGGCCTCTGGGCCAGGATCTAAACCACCACGTAACTCGAAAGTTGGTTTACATCTTACTTTTCTCCTGATAATGTTTGGTGGAGCTGGATCTCTAAAGATAGATTTGTCCCCTGTCATGAGTTAATATATGGTAAGAAAAATATAAATTTATAGGTTTTACCACTCCCATTAGCTTTTTTAAGCCTTTCTCACCAAATTAGTATTCCAACCAAACGAATGAGAGGCATGGATTTCCAAGGTCTGTGCAGATTCTGATTCCACGAACAGGAAAATACTAATAGCTAGTTTAAGAACTAGGAGGAATGGATATAATGTCAAGTGCATTGGATGTAGACGTAAATAAGCTTAATGCAAAGGTTGCTGAAAAGCTTAAGGGAATGGGTATAGTGGTACCAAAATTTGTGGGCGTTGTGAAGAGCGGTGCGCATGCAGACAGACCGCCTGAGCAGGACGACTTCTTCTTCGTAAGATGCGCCTCAGTTATGAGGCAAGCATATGTGCGAAATATAGTTGGTGTGCAAAGACTCAGAACCCATTATGGGGGCAAGAAAAGCCGAGGAGTAAGACCTGAGCGATATATGCGCGCAGGCGGTTCCACAGTAAGAAAAGCTATGCAAGCATTGGAAAAAGCAGGGCTTATGGAAAAAGTAGATAAGGGACAAAGAAAGGGAAGAACGCTTACTGCAAAAGGAAGAAAGCTCTTAGATAATAGCGCAAAGGAAACAAAAGGCTGAAATTAATGGATGAGTTGGAATCAGCTAAAAAGCGAAAAATAGCAGACATGCAAAAACAAAGAGACTCGGGTGCTGAAGAAGAAAAGATAAAGGCTCTTCTTAGGCGTGTGCTTGATGATGCGGCATATGATCGCATTATGAACGTGCGGATTGTTAATCCGCAGCTTTATATGGCTGCTGCTCAGGGTTGCGTAAGTGTGTTCAACAGGCTTGGACGAACGCTTGGGGAAAAAGAGCTGCTATTGATATTGCAAAGAATGAAGGCTGATGAAAAGGAAACAAAAATTAAGTTTGAAAGAAAATAGGTGATTGTAATGACTAAGAAAACCCATGGGAAAAAAATGAGGTTGGCAAAGGCAGGGAGAAAGAATAGGCGCCTACCAGTTTTTGTTGCTATACGGACTAAAAGAAAAGTAACTGTGAACCGAAATAGAAGGGCATGGAGGACTCAAAAACTTAGAATTGAAGAATAATGGTGATTGTTATGGTAGAGGAAAGGAATTACACGGTTCCACTTGGAAAGGCATATGATTCAATAAGGACTAAGCGGGTGCGCAAAGCAGTCAAGCTTGTACAGACATTTGTTGCAAGACATAGTAAAGTAGCAGCAGTGAATGTAAGGTTATCTAATGCATTGAATTCAGCACTCTGGGCAAGAGGAATTCAGAAACCACCTAGAAAAATAAGAATAAAGGTTGTGAAAGAAGAAGAAAAAGCTAGAGCATATCTTATGGATGAAAAGATTGCGAAGGAAGAGAAGAAAGCAGAAACTGTTACAGCGGGAACAGAAAAGAAAGCAGAATCTCCTGGGAAAAAGGAGGAGAAGCCATCTAAGGAAGAAGTAAAAAAGACTGTTGAAAAAAAGATGGATGAGAAGAAAGAAAAGGTTGTGAAGGAGCAGGCCAAGGAAGAAAAATCCAATGAGAAAGGCAAGAAGAATGATGGAGAAAAAGAGGCGAAATAAACAATGCATAAAACAGCATATTATGGGAACCAATTTCTAGGTTTGTTTTACAAGGCAAATAATGAATTGGCCCTGGTTCCTGTAGACGCACAGGATAAGAATATAGACGCAGTACGGGACGCGTTAGGTGTTGAATGTGTTCAAACAAGTATTGCTGGAAGTAATCTTATTGGATTATATACAGCTATGAATAGCAATGGTGTAATTCTTCCGAATGTTACTGATGAAAAGGAAATTGCAAAACTTAAACAGTCGGGTTTGAACGTCTATGTTTCTGCTGAATTGAACAATGCACATGGAAATAATTTGTGTGTTAATGACAAGGGCGGAATAATCAATCCACGTGTGGACTCTGCAGAAAAAAAGAGTATGGAAGATGTTTTGGGAGTAGAAATTGTTGCAATGAGCATAGCAAAATATCCAACAGTCGGAAG
>JAHJBR010000137.1 GCA_018813445.1 Microcaldota archaeon
ACCTGTTCCATACAGCTGGAAAAGCAATCAGAGCCAAATCCCATATCTGAACCGGCGCCAGAATTACATAAATTTGTGCATGCTTCTCCATAAGTTCCTAAAGAACAAGAAGTGCTTGGCTCTGTAAGCCCGCATCCACAGCATCCAGCCATAAAAACAATTCCTATAACTCCCAATCCATACATAATCTGCTTCTTTGCCATATTCTTTAATTGCAAAATAGGTTTATATTTTTATTTACTCGCACAGATGATAGTTGCAATGGATCCATTGAATTTATTTATAATATTCATTTCTGGTTTATTGGTAAGTATAGTTACTGGTGTTGCAGGCGGAGGAATAGCGATATTCATAATTCCTTTACTCACTATTTTTGGTTTACCTATTCAAGTTGCAATCGCTACTCAAAAATTTGGAAACTTAGGTTCAGCAACCACCGGCACCTATAGATTTGGAAAAGACAAGAAAATAATTTACAAATACGCAATCCCAGTTGTTCTTTTGGGAATGGTTGGGGCAGCAATAGGCGCCCAAATACTTATAGAAATAAACCAAGAGATACTTTCAATACTTGTGGGCATTGTAATCCTTGCATTAATTCCAATAGGCTTATTTGGAAATTCATTCGGATTGATAAAAAAGATCCCATCAAAAGTGGATCTTACTTTAGGATATTTCATTCATTTCATTAATTCAATTTACGGCGGATTCTTCGGCGCAGGAGGCGGATTCTTTTCAATGTACACATTCATACGCTTTTTCGGATTGGATTACCTGGAAGCGAATGCAACACTTAGGCTTCCATGGCTAGCCAGCCTATTGGTCTCTGTGCCCATTTTCGCATTCTATGGACTTATTGAATACGATGTCGGAGTTGCCCTAATACTAGGTACAGGAATAGGCGGATACATTGGATCCCATATAGCTTTGAAAAAAGGAAGCAGAGTTGTAAGAATAGTTTTTACTATTATATCTATATTAATGGCACTCAAGCTGATTCTTTTCCCTTAAAAATTACGAAAGCCTGTTTTTGAAATCCACATAAGTGAATTTCCTAAGTACTCTAACTTTTCCATTTTCATTAAAAATAGCTATGGAAGGATGCTTTATTCCATTGAACATAGTGGTTTTCACCATTGTATAAATTGCCATATCCAAGAACACTAGCTTTTCTCCTCTTTTCAAAGGCTTTGCAAACGAATAATCTCCGATTACATCTCCTGCAAGACAGGTTACTCCGCCTAATCTATATTCATATCTAAGTTCTCCTGGTTCTCCCGCTCCGATTATCTTAGGTTTGTAAGGCATTGCAAGCACATCTGGCATATGCGCTTCTGCAGAAGTATCCAGAATTGCAATTTCCTTCCCATTTTTTACAATATCCAAAACAGAAGCAACAAGCACACCTGCATTCAACGCAATTGCTTCCCCTGGCTCCAAATACAATTCAATTCCATTATATTTTTTTCTAAATTCGTTTATCGTCTTACAAAGCAACTCAATATCGTAGTCTGAACGCGTAATATGGTGCCCACCCCCGAAATTCACCCATTTCATCTTATGAATAAATTTCCCAAACTTTTTTTCAAAAGACTTTAGAATCCGTGCAAGCACATCAGAATTTTGTTCGCACATTGCATGAAAATGCAGACCATCAACTCCTTCCAAATCCTTTTCCTTCAATTCTTCAGCTGGAATCCCGAGCCTTGAACCAGGCGCGCAAGGATTATACAATTGCACTTTAACTTCAGAGTATCCTGGATTCACTCTTAATCCAATTTGAATTTTCTTCTGCTTCAATAAATCCTTATATTTCCTAAGCTGCCACAGTGAATTAAACACAATGTGATCAGAAGTTTTAATTAGCTCATTAATATCTGATTCTGAATATGCGGGGGCAAACACATGCACCTCTTTTCCAAATTCTTCCTTACCTAATCTTGCCTCATTAGGAGAACTTGCGCACACCCCATTCAAATGATTCTTTATAATTGGAAAAGCACCCCACATGGAAAAGCCCTTAAGAGCCAATAAAATTTTTGCTCCAGTACGTCTTTGTACATAATCCAGCACTGCAACATTTCTTTTCAGCACCTTTTCACTAACCAAGAAGCAGGGTGTCTCAACACTACTGGTAATTTCTTTTGGGAAATCTTTTTCTGACTCAGGATTTTTCATTGAGGAACCTCACCTTTGAAATTTTCTATAACCCAAGGTAGTCCGTATTTGTTCAGTGCGTCCATGAATTCATCCGGATCCAACTGCTCCACATTGAATACTCCTGCGCCTTTCCAGACTCCTGTAATGACCATCATAGCGCCGATTATGGGAGGTACGCCAGCAGTATAAGAAACAGCCTGAGCCTGCACTTCATTGTAACATTCTGTATGGTCGCAGACATTGTATATGAATATCTTCTTAGGTTGCCCACCTTTAATTCCGTCCATCACGCACCCTATTACTGTCTTTCCAGAATAGTTTGTTCCAAGAGTGCCTGGATCAGGAAGAAGGGCTTTTAGGAATTTTATTGGCACTATCTTGCATCCATTGTAATCTACTTCATCTATTCGGGTAAGCCCCACACTGTGAAGAACCCTGAAATAGTTTAGATAATTTTCCGAGAAAGTCATCCAGAACCTAATCCTCTCCAGTCCTTTTATGTGTTTTACAAGCGACTCCATTTCTTCATGCCAGATAAGATAGCTTTCCTTTGGACCCGCGATTGGATAATCAAATGGGAAGTGCACGCAATCCGTGCTCAATATGGGAGGCGTCTCAACCCATTTTCCATCCTTCCAGTATTTACCGTTGTGCAGGAACTCCCTTAGGTTTATCTCAGGATTGAAGTTGGTGGCAAATCCCTTTCCATGGCTGCCAGCATTGCAGTCTACTATATCTATTGTTTTTATTTCATCGAACAAATGCTTCTGCGCATAGGCACAGAATATATTGGAAACCCCTGGATCGAATCCGCACCCGAGAATTGCCATTATTCCCTTTTCCTTGAACCTTTCATGGTATGCCCATTGTTGCTTGTATTCGAACTTGGCCTCATCAGGAGCCTCGTAATTCGCGGTGTCTAAATAATGTACTCCAGTTTGCAAACAGGCTTCCATTATCACAAGGTCTTGATATGGTAGGGCCACATTAACCACTATATCTGGTTTGAATCCATCAATTAGTTTCACCAGCTCCGAAACATTGTCTGCATCAACCTTTGCAACCTTGATTTCGCGGCCATATTTTTCCCTTATCTCATCCCTTATCTTCTCGCATTTCCCCAACGTCCTGCTTGCAAGCATTATTTCGCCGAACACTTCGGGAATCTGCGCGCATTTTTTCACCGCAACATTACCCACTCCGCCTGCGCCGATTATAAGAATTCTCCCCATTGCAAAACCACCATTTTCAATTCCAATGGATTACATATCTAATATTTTAAATCTTTAGTTATAGTCAACCGCATAAGAAATTCGGTTAATATTCCTGTGCTTATTAGGGTGCAGTTGGCCAGTTGCGGTCAGATATGAAATGTTTTTGTTTGATAGCTATTTGCCATCTCGATGGCTAATTGAATTATTTGTTCTGACCGTAGTAATCCTCAAACACTTTCAGCTGATTCATTGCGCGAATGTCTTCATTCGCATCAATAATACCTTTCCGGCAATCCTTCTTCTCCCTCCTGCTTCATATCTCCGCCATACAGTCCAGTATGTATATTCCTAATATGCATCCTAAGCGCTTTCAACATACCATGCAACACTGAAAACGGCGCAGTGTTTGGATTAGCATTACTCACCGCTACTACACCAACCTTTATCCCAATTGGATTTACAGGATCCTGCTTTCCATCTGTGAATGCCAGCACGCATTGATAGTATTGACCAGAAAGCTCCTGCGATAGGAAGTTCCTTAGTTTTTCTTCAAGTTCTTTAGGTTCCATTAAATCTCCCATTTGATTTGCGCAAAACAAATATAATCTCTTTCCTCCATCAACTTTGCGTATGAATGATATTCCTATCAAGAAAAAAGATTTTGTGTTAAACGCATCCATCTCCCTTATCATCATGGCTGTAATTTTTTACTTCCTAGGCCCTGAGAAAATTTTGGAAGAATTCTCATCAATAGACTATTCCTATCTTATTCTCTCTATTATTCTATTACTTCTAATGTATTTTGGAATGGTTGCAAGAATGCTTCTTATTTTTTCCAAGCTCGGAATAAGCGTTTCATTCCTCCAAGTATTCAAGATACATCTAATGGGCATGCTCCTCGCTGATTTTACTCCTGCAAGAACTGGATACCTTACAACCATCTATGCATTTTCTAAAAAATTAGATATTCCTATGGAAAAGGCCACAGTAGCTGTCCTTGGTCCACAGATATATGATTTCATGCTTAAAGTGATAGTTGGCACTATCGGTGTTTTCTTTTTGATGAAGACATATCTTGGATTTGGAGATGGTTGGATTCTTTTTGCAGGATCTTTTGTAATGTCTTGCATGATAGCAATCATGCTCCTTCTTTTGTTCTCAAAAAAATTCCTGTTACTTTTTTCCCGCTTCAAATCATTTCCAATAATGGGAAAAGTTTTAATGCTTTTTGAGGGCGCACAGAAGAATTCAAATGTAATAATCAATCAGTTCCCCAAGCTTTTCCTACTTTTAATGTTCAATTGGATAACCAAAGCCCTTTCCTGGTATTTTATTGCAAAAAGCCTTTCAATTTCCTTGGATGTAGGATTTCCAGAAGTGTTTGTTTACTTTTTCCTTCAACCCATACTTACTTTACTGGAATTCATGCCCACCCCAACTCTTGCAGGTTTAGGAGTAAGTGAAGGCGGAGGAGTTCTCCTATTCTCTATTCTTGGAGTAGGTGCAGTGAAAGCAGCATCATTTGTTTTCCTTGCCAGGATAAAAACCATTCTTGTGAATCTTCCTTCGCTTCCAATTGCAATTTCTTTATTTTCTAAAAGGGGAACTACCTGATTAAAACATCCTCTTTTGATTACTATCCAAAACCTTGAATGCTCGACACACAAAGTGCCTCGTTGTTGTCTGCTGACAACGTCGCATCAAAGTCAAAGACTTTGCTGTCGCATTCATGCCAAATATACCATTTGCTCTAAAAGGGAGAATACCTAATCTATTCCAATCTAATCGCAAAAGTAGTTCGGTATAACCTTTTCCCTTGTTTCTGCCCTGCAAGAGTAGTACTTATTCCATATTTCAATCCAAGCCTTTTCACAATCACAATAACTGCCTTGGTGCTTCCAACGTATATATCTATTCCTTCTTTTAGTTCAACTAGTTTACTTATGAATGTCTCTTGTTTTTCAATTTCATTTTCAAATATTTTTAGGTATCTCTTTATTCTTTCAGGTTTTCCACGTAATTGAACTATTGCCTCAAAGTATCCTCCAGATTGTTTATTACATTCAGGGCATATAACTTCATTGATTTCAAAATTTATCTTTTTTTCAATTTTTATCTCATCCCCTGCTTTTTTTACTGTAAATACAGCAATATTTCCATCCAGGATAAACTCCACACCATCAAACTCCCCCTTGAACTTTCCACATATGTGCTCATTTAGTTTTGCATCTGAAATATTAATCCATTTCCCACGTATCCTCATCTTTCCACAGCGTTTGCATCTTTCCAAATCTATCCTATCTGGAATTTTGATTGAAAATTGCGTGCAATCTATGCAAAACGGACCAAGAAATTTTTTTGAGTCTTCTGATGCACCACACCGTGGACAAATATACATAACTTTGTTTGACTGTGCAAAGCTTTTATATAGCATCTGTTCAAATAAGTCCATGTCTGGTACAGAATTTGAAGAATCCCTAGAGAACTCAGCAAATATGGAAATGAGGTTAATTACTCTTGAGCTCATGAAGCTTGCTGCAAAAGAGCGGAAAAGCTTCCAGGAGGTTGCAAAAAAATACATTAAGAATGTCTATCTGTTGAGCAGTATGCTCCAGGATGAAAAGGGTCAGGTATGAGTAATCTGAAAAAAGCAGTTGGTGTTACTGCAGCATTTGTTTCTCTTCCAAAATCAGAATATCTTTTGTTAGTAATGGTTATTTTAGGAATTCTTTTCGGAGCCCTGGCATCAATCATTTCAATGCAACCAACTATTGAAAGCAGTTTTGCAGGCGCATTAGAAGGACTTTTCATGCTTTCAATACCTGCAATCCTTACTTCCATAATAATTAAGCTAATGATAAGAAAGGTACCGTTTAAGCGCATAATAACTGTGTCCATGGTCGGTCAAATTGTTTATGGACTCGCATACCTTGGCTATTTTACTCTTGCAAACACACTATTCAACAAAGAAGTGCTAATATTTGTTGCAGCTGCACTCGCATTCCTGATTTGGCTTCTAGTGGCCAGGATAGTATTCATACTAAGATGGCGTTCCTTTCTATTTGCTGCCCTTCAGACAATAATCTATGGGGCATTTCTTTTAACTGGTAAAACAATCTCGGTTTCTGGAGACCCATTCACAATAACCGTAAAATTCCTTATCTCATCCGGTATTATGTTTGCTTTCATTTATTTCTTTTTCCTAATAATAAACGCGCCTATGAAACGCAGCTTTGGTTTGAATACTTTGGATGCAGTTTCTTTATTCCTTGCACATTGGTTCTATGAATCTAAAAATATAGAAGATGAGTTTGAGCGCGTAGGAGAAGAAGCAGAAACCGTGCTTTCATCCTATATATTCAAAAGAAAAAATGATGTGGTCGCATTTGTAATTCCCTATGTGCATTTCGGGCCTTTTGGCAGTCTAGGCGGAAGCGACTTCTCCTATCTTATTCCCCATGAATTGGAAAAACGCTATAATATTCATTCATTAGTCTTTCATGGAACAGTTACTCATGATTTAAATCCAGTAGCATCATCCGAACTTGAAAAAATACTTTCCTCTTTTGATTCTGGTTTAAAAAGCTGCAAATTCTCTGATTCTAAAATCGCGTTTTCCCGCGGGAATTCAGTTTCTTGCTTTGCAGAATCCCTTGTTTTTGATAATGCAGCATTCATCGGAGTTTCAAGAGCACCTGAAACCACTGAAGATATAAACTTTGGTCTTGGTTTGGCAATGATGAGCGAGGCTGAAAAGCAAATCCCTATTGCTTCGGTTGTTGATCAGCACAATGCAGAAACAGGAGACATAACCAGTTTTGAACCAGGAAGTGCAATAGGTTTTGAGTATATGGATTCCATATCAAATTCTCTTTCAAAGAAATTGAAATCCACTAAACTCGAAGTAGGTTATTCTCACAAACAGGTAGAAAGCCCTCAGCTTGGACTTGCAGGAATCAAAGTTGCAATTTTGTCTTCTTCCCCTACATATGCAATAATTCTTCTGGATTCCAATGGAGTAAGTCCGGAAATGAGAGAAAAATTAATCTCTGCAGCAAAAGAAATCGATAATTCCTTAGAGGTAGGAGTTTACACCACTGATACTCATACAGTAAATAGAGTTTCAGGTGTTTTGAATCCGCTTCATGCAGATATTGCAATACTGAATGCAGTAAAACAAGCGGTTTCTGAAGCTCTAAAAGACATGCAACCTGCACAATTCGCAGCATTCAAAAACCGTTTCAAAATCCATGTATTGGGCGCAAAGCAAAGTATAGAAATAGTATCAACTGTAAATGCAATAATCGCAGTTGCAAAAATTGCTGCGCCGCTCCTAATAATCGGTTGCATAATCGCAATCCTTTGGTTCATGTCCAAATTATGAGCTTTTTCGTTTACATTATTTGATTTGTGAAAATTTGTGTATATTTATAAAATCTACGATGAATTTATACTCATGAAATCCAGGGGGAAGCTCTTTGCCTTAATAGTGATAATGCTATTCATTCTTGGCACTTCTTTTGCTTCTTCAATTGCCCTTACTTCCCCTAAGAATAATGCAGTGATTTCAGATGATGTTGTTACCCTTTCATTTATTGCAGAAAGCAATAATTTTGATTTTCTCTCTTGCACTATTAAGCTGCACGATGGAATAGATGAAATTGTATTCGATCCAATGGAAGTGCAAAATGGAAGCGAAAATACAGTATTTTTCGGTCCTCTTGAGAAAGATAGGGAATATTTGTGGAGAGTAGAATGCAACGACAGTGCAGAACTTTTCCATAGTGAAGTATTCATTTTTAAGACATTTTCATCTAAAGCATCTTCCCCTTCTTATTCTGGATTCGAAACCATGGATGGAACTCCTGATTGTACTTGCGATTCTTGTGAATCATGCGAAGCAGCACTGCTCAATATCTCATGTACCCACATCCACCTCACTACAGATATAAGCTCTTCTGGAAACTGCATTTACGCTTATTCCTGGGGAGATAGTACTGCTCGCACTTTAGATTGTACGGGCAACAAAATAAGCGGTTCAGGAACAGGCTATGGAATTTACCTGGTTACTGGAAATAAAAGAATAATGGATTGCACAATCGAAGGTTTCAATATTGGAGTCATGTTAGGAAGGCCAGGCAGCACGCTTTCCAATCTTACAATAAGGAACAATGTTTATTCTGGGGCATATGTAAGCGGATGGGCAAGCAACAGCAAACTTGATAATTTAGATGTATACAACTCGTCCCGTACAATGGACTATATAGTTAGAAGTGCAATAAGAGTTAGTGATGGCGCAGACAACACAGTTATCTCCAATTCAACAATCCGCAACAATCCAGGAATAGGTCTACAGATTTACAGCTCTGATTCTGCGATTCTGGAAAACATCACATCCTACGGTAATGGATTCAGTGGAGTAGATTTATTCTACAGCTACAACTCAAGAATGCGGAATATAATTGCTTACAGCAACAGTAATGAAGGAATATATATGTATTCTACACGTTACTTGGATGCAAATAACCTTACTCTCTCTTCGAATGGATTCGGAATTGAGATGCAAGCTTCGGGGTATAACAATTTTTCAAATTTAAACATCACTAGCGGAGGAATATATATAGCTGGCCCATGGTATGCTGGTGCATCTTTTACAACTGCTTATATGAATCGGTTCACGAATGTTTTAATCTCTAATTCAAATCCTGCATTCAGCTTTTATCCATTTGCGGATTACACGATAATAACTAATTTTACGTGTGCAAACAGCATAAAATGCATTAGCACAAGAACTGGAGACAATTTTTTCATAAACGATGCGCATTTTTACGGGAGCACTGCAGAAACTATTGATTTATACGTTCCTTTAACATATATAGATCAGAATTTCGCTTTTTCAAATGTAATTTTTGATCATTCTGCAGGAGCAATGACTGATTACACAAACCTTACTCTAAGCGGAATAGTTGGATCCAGTGAATTACAAAGTCGTACAGGCAATTTCGAAGCCTATTCTGCAGCTGTCCCAACTCCAGAAATAGGTCTAGTTCCATTCAAGAATCAATTCACTTATTTTTACACTTACATGGCTACATATAGTAATCTAGGCGTAAACTCTAGATGGACTTGGACCGATTCAGATCTTACAGGATTCAATGAAACTCGGCTGAAGCTTTTCCATTATGGTAGTTCTTGGACTGAGGTAAATGGAACCCCAGATCTAGTAAATAATATGATTTCACTCACAAAAATCAATTCCGGCGGCACGGGATATTATGGAATTATGGAAGATGATAGAATATTCAATTGCACAACCATTGATTCTCCCGGAAGATTTTGGATAGTGCAAAACCTCATCGGCGCTCCTGAAGATGCATCCCCGCTTCCAGGTTTAGCCTGCATAAAAATCAATGTATCAAATGTTGATTTGGATTGCACAGGCTACTCAATAACAAATAATGGAACTCCTGGAACCACCTATGGCGTTTTACTAAATTCTGGCCTTACAAATATAACTCTAAAAAACTGCTCTGGAATTTCAGGATACACTTATGGTTTCCATGCCCAAGATTCAAACCACACATTTTTCAATAGTCGTTTATTCAATAACAATTATGATGTGGTTCTTGGCTCTTCTTCCGGATTTCCTTCTTCCACAAACCTAACTTCAATAACTTTCGATCGTCCAGCAGGAGATTTGAATAGTTACACTTCTATTGATTTAGTTGATTCAATTGCTTCCTTAGAATCCTATTATTTGAATTGGAGCGCTATTCCAGGCCCATTAAACCAAACAATGCTTTCCTTTAGGAATAAATATGTTTCAATCGGTACACTTTCCGGAACGCCCTCAATAGATAGTATTTCCTGGAGGTGGTCTAATTCAGAACTGGGAACCTATTACAATGAAAGCATGTTTAATCTTCAGCTTTTTTCTTCCAGCTGGCAGATGATGAACAATACTCCAGATATCACTGCTAATTCACTTTCTCTTTCTAATTTGAATACATTCGGAATATTTGGTTTATTTGAAAATGATTCAATCGCCCCAGAGCTTACAATTCAAAGTCCTACTGCTTCAAGCTACAATACAACTTCAATAAATCTAAATTATACAGTATATGATCTGCACTTGGATAAATGCTGGTATTCTCTAAATGGAGCTGCAAATATCACTCTTTACAATTGTCAGAACATTTCCATAACCGGAATAGAGGGCCCCAACACTATCATTGTATATGCAAACGACAGCGCCCAAAACCAAAATAGCTCCTTAGTTTCATTCACAATAGACACCAGCGGTCCAAATATAATCATTCAGAGCCCTACAAACACCACTTACGCATTCACTTTAATTGATCTAAATTACACTGCGGAAGGTGCTGTTTCCTGCTGGTATTCTTTAGATGAACAACCAAATATAACTCTTGCTTCTTGTGCAAACACTACTCTTCCAGCTTTATGGCAAGGCGGCCATAATGTTAATCTGTATGCCAATGATTCATTAAATAATTTGGAAAACAAATCCGTATTCTTTTCAGTAAACACAAACCTTGCGATTGTTTTGAATTCACCTAATCCTGGTGAAACCCTGAATGCTCCTTTAGTTACTCTAAACTGGACTCCTTACAATTACACTTTAACTCCAAGATGCAATGTAAGCAGAAACGGTACATTAATTTTTTCAGATAATTGCACTACTGATCAGCCATGCACAACAACCAATTTCACGTCAGACGGTTTATTCTTTTGGAATGTAACTTGCTATTCTGCAGTTGAAGGAACGTTTAGTGAAACCCGGAATTTTTCTGTGGATTCTCGTCCCAAAGTGTTTTTTGTTCAACCAACTCCTGAAAACAACTCTGCAATAGATGAAACAGAAGCATTAATAAAAACCCGTATAATAGAAGCCCAGCTAACCGGATTAACCTATGAATGGCTTTCCTCCAATTATTCTATTTACGATTATTCCCTTACTTTTCTTATGAGTTTAGATAATAATTCTGCATTAGGTGAAAATGAAACTCATGCAGCTGATGTAAGTTTATTCTCCAATAACGGAACAATAAATGGTGCAGTTTGGTCTTCTGGATTATTCAATTCTTCTCTTTATTTCAATGGCATTGACAACAACATGTCTCTTTTTGATAGTCCGATAAAAGGAGAGAACTGGTCCATGCTTTTGTGGATCAAGCCATCTTCCTTCAGTGCATACAGCACAATTTATTCCTGGTATCCTGGAGGCTGGTTCAGAATCTATTTAGGGGATAATGGTCAACCAATTCTATCTACAAATACAGATGGAGAAAGAAACTACACATTAGAAAATGTTTCCCTTGGAATTTGGAATAATATTCAAATTATCTCATTTGCAGGAAATATCTCCGTTTACGTGAATAATGTTTCTGCAGGCTCCTATCTATTCACAATGCCTTCAGGAAGCGCTTCAGCATTTTTTGGTTCTGATGGCTCAAATTATTTCAATGGTTCATTGGACCAGATTTCAGCATTCAACCGCTCGATTTCAACAGCCCAGAAAGAAGAATTCTATTCCACTATCCTTTACAAGGAAAACCCAGCCAACTGGTATCTTGAATCAAATAAGACTTCTCTTGCAATAGGCAACTATTCGTATTCAGTTTGGGCAAACAATACTGAAAATGAAGTAGGAAGCAACTACACAGTATTCAAGACAATAGCTATTGATCTGAATGGCCCTGCAAACAACTCAGCTTTCATATCCGTTCCAGTAACCTTTAATTGGACTCCAAGGAATTTTGCATCCAATCCATCCTGTCAAATAATGAGAAATGGCTCAATAATCTTTTCAGGGGTTTGTGCAAACAACGCTCCTTGCACATATACTGAAGATACACCTCCAAAATTCCATTTGTGGAATGTAACTTGCATCTATGGGAATGAATCAGCAGTAAGCGAAACCAGGAATTTCAGCATGGACAAATACGGTTGCGTGGGAGAACACTATACATATGCATGCAATGAAACTGTGAATGAAAGCTGCACAATGAATACAAACCTCGAGATAAATGATTCCCATTGTTTCACAATTGGAAATAATAGTGTTAAAATAGACTGTGCAGGGTTTACTATAACTGGAAACAAAGCTACCAATAAATATGGAGTAAATATCAATACTCGTTCTAACATAACCGTAGAGAATTGCAACTTCGTGAATTATCAATACGGTATAGTAATATCTTCATCAGACCCATTCAAATTCCTAAATAACACGTTCTTCAACAATACGAATGGAATATATGTAAGCGCATCCTCTACAGGTGTTATTTCCAATAATACTGTATTATCTTCTACAGCTGATAACATGTATATTACTGGATCCTCCATTATAATTTTATCTAATAATACAGTGACAAACAGTACTAGCAATGGAATATTTATGCAATGGGTATACAACCTTTCTATTTTTGACAATCAAATAACAAACTGTTCAGGAGCTGCCATGGTAATTAGGCAGGATTCATCTTCATGTCGTGTAATAAATAATACTGTTTTCAATTCCGGCGGCGGTTTTGATTTCCAGCCTTTCAACGATGCTTTGCTAGCTAATAACACTTTTGCAAACCTGACTGGAAATGCATTAAGCATAGGTACATTTGGAAGGCCAATGTCCAGGAGCATTGTGGAGAACAACACAATCATCAACGTTTCGGGTTCGGCAACATTTAGCTATCCTATTAATTCCTCAATAAGGAACAATTATCTGGCTGGCTCAGGCGCCCTTTCAATAGGCAGTGCTTCTGGAACAAGTGTTTCCTCCAATATAATTAATACATCAACAAGTGGGACTTGCCTTTATTTGGGCTATTCTTCATACAACAACCTAACTGATAACTTTCTTTACAAGTGCGGCAATCGCGCATTATATGTAGACGCTGGAGGCTGGAATACATTAATTAACAACACTGTTTTGAACTGCTCAGGAACAGGATTTTTCCTCTGGAATACGCCTTACACAGTGTTCATCAACAACACTGCTGAAAACAATTCTCAGATTGGGGTTTCTTTATGGTCTGGCGGAGACCACCATGATCAAATGATCGGCAATAGAATAATCCGCAACAACAGAGGTATGGATTATGGCGGCGTAAATGGCATAATAACTGGCAATCTATTCCAATATAATACAAATGGCGGAATAACCCTTTGGAACGATAATGAGTTTTACGGCAATATAGTTAGAGATAATTTAAATTTCGGTATCGCTGGCTATGCTTCAAATATTAGCATACATGATAATATAATAAACAATAATTCCCAATATGGAGTAGAACTTATTTCCGGCGGATCTAATTCAACAGTTGCAAGAAATAATATCTCCAATCACACATATGGGATTTATTTCCTTACTTGGCCTCACCGCGCTGAAGAGAATAGGATATTCGATAGCCAGTTCGGAATATATTTGTCCGGAATGAACGCATCGATATATGGAAATATAATCTACAACATAAATGTAACCGCAGTAATACTAGGTCATCATAATATTACAGTGGCCAACAACATAGTATATAATGCTTCTAGGGGGTTAGATATAGGTGGAATTGATAGCGTATTATTGAATAATACTGTTTTCAATTCCTCTAATGCAATAATTATACAAGGAGGATACAATAGTGTAGTAAAAGACAATATTGCG
>JAHJBR010000138.1 GCA_018813445.1 Microcaldota archaeon
CCATATGATAGGGTTATTGGATAAACCAACCAATGGCAGCGTTTATATAGAAGGCAGGAACGCAACTGAAATGAAAAATGGGGAAACAGTGGAGTTGAGAAGAAAGAAGATTGGGTTTGTATTCCAGCAATTTAATTTGATTAAGAATTTGAATGTCTACGAGAATGTTGCAATTCCACTCGCCCTGGATGATGTTGATGAGGACAAAAGGAAGGAGAAGGTAATACCTTTATTAAAGAGATTGGGGCTTCTAGACAGAATGGCCAACTACCCAAATCAAATAAGCGGAGGACAGATGCAACGGGTTGCTATTGCAAGAGCGCTCATCCTTAATCCTGACATAGTCTTTGCAGATGAACCCACTGGGAATCTAGACAGCAAAAGTGGGGAAGCGATAATGAAAATATTTAAAGAGATGAATGCAGAAGGCAAAACAATCGTGATGATAACTCACGATAAGAATATTGCGAAAAATGCAAACAAAATAGTGTATATGAAAGATGGAAAAGTAGAGAAAATTGAGGTGAAAAAATGAGAAAGATATTTGTATTATTCATGATTTTAATGTTCGGCTTTTCATATGCCGCAATTTCCATAAGCAGCGTTAGCACAAGCTCAAGCGTTTACAAGCCTGGAGAGAGCGGTGCAATAACAATGACAATTAGTAATTCAGATGCAAGCAGTACAATAAAATCAGTAAGCATAACTGCCTACGGGGTTCCTGAATTCACATATAAAGAAACCACCAGCATAGGTGATATGAACCCAGGTACAAGCACTGTTATCTCAATACCAATTACAGTAAAGAATGATGCAAAAAGCGGAATTTATGTTTTTGATTTAAAGGTGCAGGGTATTGTGACCACTGCTACTGAAAGCAATCTCAACTACAAATCTTCAAGCGTTGCAATATTTGTGTTAAGACAACCATTATTCACTCTTTCTGACTATCCTTCAATATACTATGAGGGAGATGAGTTCCCAATTACAATAAATAATTACGGAGGCGGTGCTAAGAACGTTAGGATAACCTTCCAGGAGCCATTTGCTCTATCTGGAAGCAATGAGATATTCATAAGCAACCTGAGTGCGCGAAGCAATCAATCCTTAAATTTGAACCTTAATGTAGGGAATGTGGACGAAGGTCAAAACACCATGAATATTAGTATAACTTACGAGGATGAGCTTGGAAATACTGAAGAAAAAACAAAAAGCCTTACGTTCGTAGTGAAAAAAGGCCAGACTGATTTGGTGTTTACTCAGCAAGGAGAAATACTTGCAAAAACAGAGGGTAATGTACAGTTCATAGTGAGCAACAGTGGAAAGGCCCTCAAAGATTTGAAGCTAAAATTTGATCAAACGGACTTTATAGTGAAGAGCGGGAATGAGATAAAGGTTGGTGATATAGGAGCTGGAGAAACAAAAACTATAAGCTTCCCATTATATGCAGACATCTCCCCGGGAACAGTGAACGTGGATGCCACCATAACCTATGTAGAAGATGGAAAAGAAACAAGCAAAAGTATAACGATCCCTATGGGAATAAGCTCCAATAGTGATGTGCAAGTATTCTTAGAAGCAAAGCCAATACCCGTAATTAAAGGACAGGAAGAAACTCTATCAGTGACTGTTGCAAATACTTGGGATTATCAGATTGAGTCAGTGTCGGTAAGAGTGGAAGGGGATTTCTATGAATTGATAAGTGTGCAGAATGATCAATACATAGGATTGCTCAGCAAGGATGATTTCAGTAGTGTGCAGTTCAAAGTAAAAATAAAAGACGATGCACCTGACGAAGGGAATCTAAAAGTGTATATAAAATACAAAGATCCAAGCGGAATATGGCTTGAGAAAGAAAAAACAATCCCACTAAGCATTGGAAATATGCAAATTGAGCAGCCAAACCTTGTCTTTTATGGATTTGTTGTTTTGGTTCTTGTAGGAATTGTGTATTACTTCTTTCTTAGGAAAAAGAAGTAAGATTTAGAAAAAACGCAGATGGGTTTAGGTTGACCCAGCATCAAAATGCGGCATGAATTAACGATTGTAATTTGCGCTATTCGCGGAAATACAAATTATAATAAAATGTTGAAGCAACCGCCATGGCCTAACGGTCGCAATCGTGTTCGTCAGAATGAACACGGTGCGCAATGTTGGTCTTGCCGACATTAGCGTGGCTTCTCCTCTATAGGAAGCCTAAGGAGGTTATTAAACCCCGGTTCTCGCCCTCGGCTTAAAAACCAAGGCTTGCGAACCGTGGATGCTTAGTGAGTTAATGAAAGCAAAAGATATTGTAAACTATGCGGTGAAGAGCCTAAAGCACAGTAAGCTTAGAACTTGGCTTACGATCATAGGGATAGTGATAGGTATAAGCTCTGTAATCGTATTGGTTTCCATTGGACAAGGGCTGGATAAATCAATCAGTGACCAGCTTTCTCAATTTGGTTCTAGTACCATAATCATAATACCAGTAAACTTGGAAGCTAGTGGCGGCCCGAGTTTTTCAGGGAATGCAATGCGGAGCACCACTGGAAAACTATTTTTGAAGGATTATGAAGAGATAAGAAAGTTAGGTAGCATTGATACCATAACTCCAGTAATTTCCCAAAGAGCTAGTGTTGAATACAAAGGAAAGGAGATAACCTCTTCGGTTGGTGGAATATTCCCTGAGACCTATCAAAGCGTATTCAAAAGCGTAGAAATAGGAGAAGGAAGGATGATGAGCGATTATGAGAAAGGATCTGTAATAGTTGGAAGTTCGATGGCTGAGAATTCTGCATGGAAAGAAGATATACAGGTGAACAGCTACTTGAATATAAATGGAAAAAACTTCAGAGTAGTTGGAATATTGAATAAGACTGGGAATAGCTTTGCAAACATAGATGACATGATTTACATAAATTATTATGATGCACAGGATCTTTTTGAAAACCAATTAGAGGATAAGGAAATAAATGCAATTACTCTGGAAGTGAAAGAGGATTTTGATCCAGAAGAGGTTGCAGAAGAAATAAGAGAAAAATTAAGGAATCTGCACAAGGTTAGGGAAGGAGAAGAGGATTTTGGATTGATCACTTCTAAATTCATCAATGATACCATTGGTTCAATAGGTTCTATACTCTCTGTGTTTCTTGGTGCTATTGCTGCGATCTCACTTCTTGTAGGTGGAGTTGGAATAATGAATACAATGTTTATGAGCGTAGTTGAAAGAACAGCAGAAATAGGAACTCTGAAGGCAATTGGGGCAAGTGAAAAAGAGATCCTTGCAATATTCTTGGTTGAGAGCGGAGTGATTGGATTGGTTGGAGGTTTGATAGGAGTTGTACTTGCAATACTGATTCTTTTTGTTTTAGAAGGTTTTGCTGTACCAGTAGTGATAAAGGATTACGTGGTTATAGGTGCTTTCCTTTTTTCATTTATAGTAGGGATAATCAGTGGGGCAATACCTTCGAAAAGGGCTGCTGAGATTTCTCCTTTAGAGGCGCTTAGGTATGAGTGATTATGCGATAAAAGTAGACAGGCTTACTAAAAAGTTCAATGGGTTTACTGCAGTCAATGGAATTAGCTTTGCGGTTAGAAAAGGTGAGCTGTTTGGGCTATTAGGACCGAATGGTGCTGGAAAAAGCACTACGATATACATGCTTACTACGCTTCTTGAGCCGAATGCTGGAATGGCACAGGTAAATGGTTTTGATATTGTAAAACAAGCAGAGAAAGTACGTGAATCCATAGGAATAGTATTTCAAGATGCGACTGTTGATACAAGGCTTACTGCCTATGATAATCTAGATATTCATGGAAGGCTGTATGGAATGAATGTGGATGCAAGAAAAACGCGTATTCAAGAAGTGCTTGAACTAGTGGAGCTTACAGATTGGAGAGATAAGATGGTAAAAACATTTTCAGGAGGTATGAGAAGGCGCCTGGAAATAGCAAGAGGTCTTATGCATACGCCAAAAATACTTTTCCTTGATGAGCCCACACTCGGTTTAGATCCACAAACCCGCAGGCATATCTGGAGTTATATAGAGAAGTTGCGCACACAGGGGATAACCATAATTCTTACAACCCATTATTTAGAAGAAGCAGATTACTTATGCGAACAAGTAGCAATTATTGATCAGGGAAAGATAGTCGTGTTGGATACACCTAGAAATCTTAAGGCAAAAATGGGCGGAAGTATAATCTCTATAAAAACAAGGGAAACTAAAAAACTCTGCGAGCTGCTTTCCAAGAAAAACATGTGTAAGGACCCAAGGATTTCAGAAATAGAGATCTCATTCAAGGCTGAAAATGGCGGGAAACTTATTCCAAAAATAATGGAAATTGCACAAAAAGCAGGAATAGATGTTGAAGGTATTGAAATGCATGTTCCAAGTCTCGAAGATGTTTATATCCATTATACGGGTTCTAAGATTAGAGAAGAAAAAGCAGGTGGAAGTGAAATGACTGCAATGAGGAGATTCCATGGGCATTGAGCCTTCAAAGGTTTACGCAGTTTGGTTAAGGGAAGTGAAGCGCTACTTGAATTCAAAATCAAGGATAGTTGGAAGCCTTGGGATGCCTTTGCTGTTTCTTGTAGCACTGGGCGGAGGGTTATCTGCAATGATGCCTGAATCGAATTATCAGGGATTTATACTCCCTGGAATAATTGGAATGACGCTGCTTTTCACGTCAGTGTTTTCAGGAGTATCAATAATTTGGGACAGAGAGTTTGGATTTCTTAAAGAAATGCTGGCGGCACCTGCAAGCAGAGAAACGATTGTAATTGGAAGAACATTAGGTGGTGCAACCACTGCAATTATTCAGGCATTATTGATAATGGTTCTTGGAATAATCTTTACTGGAATTGCTGTTCCTTCATTTTTCAATATGATTGGAATATTTGCAATGATGGTGATTCTCTCTTGTTCGCTTGTTGCGGTTGGGATTGCGTTTGCATCCATAATACAGGAAGTTGAAACATTTCAGCTTATTATGAACCTGCTTATTATGCCATTGTTTTTTCTTTCCAATGCGCTTTTTCCTTTAGACAAAATGCCAGATTGGATGCATTTGATAAGCCAGGTTAACCCCATAAGCTATGCAATAGATGGATTAAGGATACTCATACTTGGAACTGGGAGTTTTAGTTTAATTTATGATTTTGGAATATCGCTTTTTACACTTGTGGTGGCGATTTTTGCTGCTTCCTATTTATTCAGCAAAACCTCAATCTAGAATTATTCGCGGTTGCAACGAAGTGCTTTTCTGGGCAAACCTTGGGTTCTTGCAGCCGGTTCTTGAACCCCTGTTTTTTTGGATATTGGTCGAACACAAAAAAATTTAGTTCCAAGAGGACCTGCATCTTGTGGTTTTGTGAAAAAGCCTGGGGGAAATAGCCCGGTTGCATCTAAACTCATTTGTGATGAAAACCTTGGAGTAGTTGGTTCTTTAGATTGGAATGCTATACTCCTAAAATCTAATGAATGCATCAATGATGATTCTGAAACACTGAAAGGTGTTGGAGACTCATTTGGTTCGAAAATAAGGCATTCCACATATGGAGTAATTAAACATGCTGATTTAGAAGCAGGTATGGCGACCATTACTCTTGAATCTATTTTTTCAGGCTGAGGCTTAAGGGTAAGCGTAAAACCCCCTGAATAGTCTAAACTTGATTTGTAAGTCATAAGTTATTGTGTTACCAAATGGTATTTAATTTTAACTATTAAAGCTTGGGAAAGCAAACCTATTTATTCTGTTTCACGCTCAAATTAATGATCTACATGAACATAATTTCAATGCGGGATTTGGATAAAAAGACTGTTGAATCTATTTTTTCACTTGCTGAAAAGGCTGAGAAAGGAAAACTGCCTGAAAGAAAAGGAATTCTTGCCACTGCTTTTTTCGAGCCTAGCACAAGAACTAAACTATCTTTTCAAAGTGCTGCTGAGCGCCTTGGAATGAAAGTTGTGGATTTTATTCCTGAAGTAAGTTCTCTTCAGAAAGGAGAGAGTTTTTCAGATACTGTGAAAATGTTGGACAATTACTGCGATATAATTGCGATAAGGCATCCTAAAGAAGGAAGTGCAAGGCTTGCTGCAAGATTAGCTAAACATCCTGTAATAAACGGGGGGGATGGTGGAAACGAGCATCCTACACAAACAATGATAGATTTGTATACTATCAAAAAGGAAAAAGGAAAATTAGATGGACTCAACATAGTGTTTTTCGGGGATTTAAAGCATGCAAGAACAATGCGCTCGCTTATCTATGGACTAGGAATGTTCGGGGCAAATATGATCTTGATTTCTCCAAAAGGACTTGAGGCAGCTCCAGAGATTGTAAAAGAAACAAAAGAAAAGTTCGGGGTTGAAATAATTGAGAAAAACGAGATGGACTTCACTAATGCAGATGTTGTTTATGCAGGAAGGATACAGGAGGAAAGGTTTGCGGATAAATATGAGGCAAAGAAAGTGATGGAACAATTCCGGTTAAAATTAGAATATTTGAAAAAAGCAAAAAAAGATGCGATAGTTCTTCATCCTCTTCCTAGATTAGGTGAGATAGGGCCTGAGATAGATGATAGCGGACATGCAAGGTATTTTGAGGAAGCGGCTAATGCGGTTCCGATAAGGATGGCAATAATCCAGTATGCACTTGAAAAATAGGTGGGAAAATGAATGTTGAAAAAATCACAAACGGAACGGTAATAGACCACATTGTCTCTGGGAAAGGGAAAAAGGTTCTGAGCCTTCTTGGAATTAATGAAAATTATCCCTATAGAGTTGCCCTAATGATAAATATGCCTAGTAAGAAAATGGGTAAAAAGGATATTGTGAAAATAGAGGGTTTTTTTGTTGATGAGATTAAAGCGCACCTTATTGCATTAGTTTCTCCTCATGCAAGCATAAACATAATTAGGGATGAGAAAGTTTCAAAGAAATTCGAGGCAGTGCTTCCTGAGAAACTGAATATAGGAAAATGCCCAAATCCAAACTGCATAACTGCAAGTGAAAGAGGAAATGCAGAATTCATAAAAGAAGGAGAGTTTTTCAGATGTACCTATTGTGAAAGGCAATTCAAAAGCAGTGAGCTTGTTTAGGAAAAGATATTTAAAATAAAAAGACGCAAATTATAACATGAATGGCCAGGCGAGGGTGCTCGCAAGAGCTATGGGCGGATGGCGACAAGCAGAGCGCACAGCCATAACTCCACCTATGCAAAAGGGACTATTTGACAGGCAATCAGGCACATTCGGAAAAGATGAAAATGGACGAGTTGTTTGTGGAAGGGAATTCCCTACCCTAGGAATTCGAATTGGACCAAAGAACATGATTATTCAAATTACATTTACAAGAAAGGAGCTTGTTGAAAACAACGGGATTGCAAAGAAAAAACGGACAGTGAATATGGATGTATTCAAAGCAGTTAGAGCACTTAAGCATCTTCGTGAAAGCTATGAAAATGAAGTGAAGAAAAGAGATGATGCGCTGAAGAAAGCTGATGAAATCCATGCATATCTTTGTGTTCATGGAATGGACATGAGTCAGAAGGATTTCGAATCTGCTACTGCCGAAATCCAGTTGTTGCTTGAAAAATTGCGATTACACAGAACTGCAACAAAGGCCAGGGGTAAGAAAGGCCTTGAAGAAAGCTTTGCTCATATGGAAAAGGCCGCGGAAAATACTGGTTTTGATAGGAAAGGACAGCTCAATGCGGTTTTAGCAAAATTTATTTTTTTCAAAAATAGATATGGGATTTGGAGGGATAGGGAAGCACAGGGAATTATTCTATACAATCATGAGAGAGAATGTGCACTAAGAGAGCATAGGGACCAAATGTTAGTTAAATTACTCTATGGCTGGGCAAATGAATTGGAAATGCAAGGATATCGGAAATTAGGATGCTGGAAGCATGATATCGAAAATGTGGCCCAAATATCTGAGATATTAGTGATGTTAGATAATGGACAGTATGAAAAAGCTCTCAAAACAATTGAAAGATTAGGAAAAAAGCTTTGGGATGTTGGAGAAGATAAAAGAGCAAAGGAATACTTAAGAAAGGCCTATGTTGCTGTGAAAAACATACGTAAGAGGGATGCGAAAAAATGGTTGCTTGATGCTAAGGAAGAAATAGATTTCGGAAAGCCCTGGTGGGTTGCGGAAGAGCTTGAAAAAACACATGATAGATATACTGGCGGACAACGGGTTTTGATTGAAGATAAGCCACTAGTAGACAGAATGCAATTAACAATAGAAAGAATAAAGGCTGCGGTGATACTTTTTTATGAAAGAAATCAGTTGGACAGGTTGCCCAATCTATTTAGGGAAACCGCGCAGAAGCTCTAATTTTTATAGGAATTCGGATTAATCTAAGTATGATTGTTTCCTTGGAAAACGAATATAATAAAGCAATGGTGGATGCGCTTTCTATTCTGAAAAAAGCAGGCACAGTGATAATTCCTACTGATACGGTTTATGGATTGTGTTGTGATGCTTCTAGCAAGGATGCAATTGAGAAAGTTTATGAAATAAAGAAAAGAGATGGAAAAAAGCCGCTTGCTGTTTTAATGAATAGTCTTTTCATGATAAAGGAATGGTGCGAAGTTCCTGATGAAGAGCTTTTGATAGAGCATCTTCCTGGACCATTTACTTTTATTCTGAAATTGAAAAACGGGAAAGAGCTAGCTGGGCTTAAAGAGAAAGTCGGCATTAGGGTTCCTAATTATATATTTGCAAGAAAGCTGGTTGAAGGATTTGGAAAGCCGCTTGCGCTCACTAGTGCTAATCTAAGTGGGGAAAAAGATGTTTGGAGCATCAATGATTTGGATAGGAAAATAGCTAATTCCACTGATTTAATAGTTGATGGTGGGGAAACGCAATTCAAAGGAGCTTCTACCGTTGTTGATTTGGTTGAGAAAAAGATTTTGAGACAAGGAGTGAAGGAGTTCCATTTTTAACTTAGAACTAGAAAAACCAACATGGGTTTTGAAGAATTTATCTTGGCTGCAAAGGAAGCGAAAAGAATTGCATTCAGCTTTGCTGATCCTTTAATTGTGCACCATTATGATGCTGATGGGATAAGTTCTGGGGCAATTGTGAAGGCAGCGTTTGTGAATGAGAATAGAAAACATAGGATGCTTGCCCTGAAGAAGCTGGATGATTCTTCAGTTGAATCTTTGAAGAAGGAAAATGAAATCATTTTTGTGGATTTGGGAAATAACGAACGAGTTGCTGAACTAAAAGACGTGCTCGTAATAGACCACCATCAAGTGAAAGAGAGTGGAAAACCCCAAATTAACCCAATGTTGCATGGATTGGACGGAGGAAGCGAATTAAGCTCTAGTGGAACTGCTTTTTTTACATTTGGAAACAATGCGGATTTGGGAGTGGTTGGTGCTTTGGGAGATATGCAATATCCTCTTCAAGGTGCGAATGCAAAAATGGTTGAGGAAGGTATTGCAAAAGGTGAAGTGAAACAGGAGTTTGATTTGCGTTTTTATGGAAGGTATTCAAGGCCGCTTGTGCAATTCCTTGCATATAATGACGAGCCATATGTTCCTGGAATTTCATACAATGAGGGAAATGCACTACGTATGCTTATGGATTTAGGAATAGAACTGAAAAAAGCAGAACGGGATAGACGATATGCTGATTTGAATTCCAAAGAAAAGAAACATCTGATTTCAGGAATAGCTGAAATTGTTTCCAGAAGAAGAGACATACGATCGCTTGTGGGAGATGTTTACGAGCTTCCTAAAAGGCCGAATAAAAGCATGCTAAGAGATGCGAATGAATTCTCTACTGTGCTTAATGCTTGTGGAAGACATGGAAAACCAGAATTAGGAATCGCAGTGTGTATGGGCGAGGAGACAGCGTATTTAGAGGCTTCTGCATTTATCTTGCTCCATAAAAGAATGATCAGAGAGGGAATAGAATTTGCAGGAAAAAATGTTGTGGATTTAGGACCATTTCTCTTCTTGGATGCAAGGGGAGTAGTGGATGAGGGATTAGTAGGAATTGTTTGCGGAATGCTTCTTCATGGTTCATTAAAGCCCATTTTAGGCATTTCCATAGGGGAAGAGAATACAATAAAGGTCTCTTCCAGAGTAAATAAAGCATCTGGAATCAATCTTGGAAAAGTAATGGGCTGTGCGGAAAAAGTGAAAGGTGTAGGTGGAGGGCATGTGGTTGCAGCAGGTGCGAATATTCCTTCAGAGAAATTGAATGAGTTTCTAATTTATTGTGGAGAGAATATACGAGAGCAAAGAGGTTTTTGAATAGGGAGGAAATTATAAACAAGTAGTTCCATTTTATACGGCATTTGGCGAAGTGCCATAATAAAGGTTTAAAAAGCTTTTCCAATTTCATATCCACCATGATTTCACCCAGAGCATCAATGCTCACAAAATCAATGTATCCAGGATTCAAACCTGCGGCAAGATCAGCAG
>JAHJBR010000139.1 GCA_018813445.1 Microcaldota archaeon
CTTCAAATGCCTTGCCTGTAAGGGAGTGTATCTCCAGATTATGTCTCCTCGTTTATCTCCTTCTATCTCCCATGGAATCACAATCACTACATCTCCATCGCGCACCCAAACTTGGTTCTTCAATCTTCCTGGAACCCTGCAGTTGCGCTCTTTTCCATCTTTGCACGTAACAATCATCCTACTTCCTCCGACCAATCCAATTACGACTCCTAATAGCTCTTTTCCTCTTGGGAGTCTCACGCGGATTTCCTGCGGTTGGTCTGAAGTCTTACCGCGACGACGAGGTGGCTTTCTATAAAATCCCATATAATCACTTCGCAGGGTTCTTTGCACCACACGCCTCACAGACAACCATTTTCACATGGCCTACTGCTTCAATATGCGTGTCGGGCTTCCTGCATTGCTTGCAAATAACGTAGGTATTTACATAATCTTCAAACTTCTTATTGATTAGGTCTCCGAAAAATTTCCTTTGCAGGATTAGACGATCAGCGTCTAGGCTTGCAGGGACAGCAAGTTCTTTTGAAAGATATTTTACCAATTCCTCTCTTTTCCTTCTTATTGAATCCACCACTGTCCCAAAATTTTTAACAATGGTTTTGTTTCCTTCTGTGAATGAGTCTAATTTTGGAATTTCAAATCTCTCTCCTGTACTTCCGTCTGATTTTATTGAACTGTATGCTTTTTCAAGCAATTCATCATAATCCGTCATCTATTCACCATAATAATTAGAATGCTTCTCTGGGATTTATAAATCTGAGTCTGAAACAGAAAATTCAAAAATCAAGTTCCTTCCTCCCAGCTGTTCATGTATTTTTCCTGCTCTTTTGTGAGTGTGTCTTTCCTTATCCCCATTGCTTTTAGTTGCAATTCAGCTATTTCATTGTCTATTTTTTCTGGAAGGGTTATCACTCTTTTTTCAAGCTTGTTTTTTACTGCATATTCCATTGCCAGTGCTTGGCCTGCAAAGCTTGTGGCCATTACTTCGCTTGGATGCCCTTCTGCTGCTGCCAGATTTACCAGTCTTCCTTCTCCGCATAAGTAGATTTTTTTTCCTTCTATATCGTATTCGTCCAATTGCCATCTGATTCTCTTTGGCTTTGCGATTTTGTTTAAACCTTCAACATCTATTTCCACATCGAAATGGCCTGAGTTTGCAAGCACTGCGCCATCCTTCATGGATTTTATATGTTCAACTCTAATTACATGCTTGTCCCCTGTAACTGTTACGAAAATATCTCCGATTTTTGCAGCTTCTTTTATGGGCATTACTTCAAATCCATCCAAGGAAGCTTGCAGAGCCCTGAATGCATCCACTTCGCACACAACCACTGATGCACCCATTCCCTTTGCTCTTAGGGATACTCCTTTTCCGCAAGGCCCGTATCCGCAAACTACGAATTTCTTTCCTGCAAATAGGATGTTTGTTGCCCTTAGGATTCCATCTAAAGTGGATTGGCCTGTTCCGTAATAATTGTCCAGTAGGTGTTTTGTTTTATTGTCGTTTACTGCAATTATCGGGTATTTGAGTGCATTGTCTTTTTCCATTGCCCTTAATCGTATTATTCCAGTTGTTGTTTCTTCGCTTCCTGCAATTAGATTAGGAATTAGTTCTTTTCTTTTTGTATGGATTAAAGATACTAGGTCTGCGCCGTCATCTATGGTTAGTTGAGGCTCTGCATCCAAGACTAGGTTTAGGTAGCGGTAATAATCCTGTTTTGTTTCTCCTTTGTATGCATATACACTTACTTCTTTTGCAAGCGCAGCTGCAACATCATCTTGGGTTGAGAGTGGATTACATCCTGTGATTGCGATTTTTGCTCCCCCTGCTTTTAGGGTTCGGACAAGAACTGCAGTTTCCTTGGTTACGTGTAATGCAAGCCCAATTGTAAGATTTTTGAAAGGCTTTTCCTTTGCAAATCTTTCCTTTATGATATTCATTATGGGCATTCTTTTTTCAGCTAAGGCAATGCTCATCATTCCCTGTTCTGCTAATTTTAGATCCTTTACTTCGTAAGTTTGTCCTTTATCCATTTAATCAACGCATATCAACACTCAAGATAATCTTAAAATTGTTGTTTAATTTGCAGAGAATAGTGGAAGTAGTGGTTAATTATGAAAAAAGACAAGATTATAAGGTTTTCACTCCTAAGATAATACTATGGCCGGACACACTGGGCATGCTATTGGTAGGTTTCGGAATGCTCAGCCATATCATTCTAAGTTGAAGGAAAGTCCTCCGCCACCTTGGAAAAAAAGACAAGCTCCTTCTTTTTTTACAGTTAAAAAACTTACGTATTCTCAGTCTCCTTTTTCAGATATTCTTCCTCCTAGAATTAGAATAGTTGAGATATTTAGAAAAGGTCCGATAAGGGCTACTCAAATGTCCATGAGTGCAAAGCAGGCAGCAGTATTTATTTCCCAACTTACTCATCGTGCAAGTGAAAGTGAAACAATGAAAAGTGGGTTCAAGGTAATGGGGAAATTAAGCAGAATAGCTCCTTCTGTAATGGCTGGAGCATTAGTAGGATTTTTATTTGTTCCCGCATTAATGGATGCTATGGGCAGACCGCATAAAAAAACAGAGCAAGTACGGAAGGCTGATGTTCAGAATGTAAGCAGTGTACAAGAAATAGTTCCAGTAAGAGATCTAAAACTACCTAAACCAAAGAAAGGAGTTATGGAAAGTGTTTTTGCTGCTGTAAAGGACATGGGAGTTAAACCTGCATTTGCAGGAGATAACGAAGTACACCCATTTTCATAGATTCTTGGTTTTGAGGAACAAATGAGAAAGGATCAAACTGTTCAAAGATTTAATTTTGATAGGTCATATCCAACAAAAGCACAGTCATATGC
>JAHJBR010000013.1 GCA_018813445.1 Microcaldota archaeon
ATTTGCTATGAAAGTAATTGAAGATTTTTTTAATGCCTTGTCTGTATCTACAGAAATGTTTAATGGTTTGAGTGCTTGTTTATCCGAGTCCAGTTCTTTTTTCCAAGCACTAAAAGAATTCATTATCCCTTTGTTTAGATTATCCATTACTATTTTTTGATATTTGCTTAGATTTCCAGAAAATTCATTATTTATTGAAATCTGAATTCCATTTTGTGTTTTTATCTGGATTGCCTTTTTTTCATTGAGCCGGATTAATTCTGCAAAGAATATTGATATGTCTGAATCCTGATAGATTCTTCTTCCTATAAAGCTTAGGTCATAGGAAGCCAATTCGAATGTGAGGGGATAAGAAAGGGATGCTTTTTGTCTTAGGTGATATATGAGGGCATAGATGAATTGGATTACTGCAATTACTGGAGTTAGAATGATTAAAAATAAGCTAAAAAAACCTATAATAAGCCATGAGCCAAAAATCATGGTTAGCCAGGATAATCCAAATAGTAGTGAGGGTAGTTTATTGGTTGGATTTTTAGATGATTTTGCTGTTTGAGATTTACGCATTGCGGGTTAATGGAAACCTAATTTATAAAACCTTTCTCTGCATTATTCTATACTTCTTAAGGTTGTAGAAGATACATTGCCTCTGTAGCTCAGTGGTAGAGCGCGTGCTTGGTAAGTACGAGGTCGCGAGTTCAATCCTCGCCGGGGGCTTCACAATATTTTCTAATCTCTTTTTAATTAAAGTTATAAATATTGTAGTATATATGTATATTGGGGATAGTATGATGAATGGAGATCAAAGTAGAAGGTCTGGGTTTTCAGATGATGATTTAACTAATCTTGCACGTTCTGCAAAGGATGAGTCAGTACGTGTCGCGGCAACAATACAATTGTTCAAAAGAATAACGGAAAGAGTTGAAAAACTTCCAACTGACAAAAAAGCTGAAGAATACAAAAAATTATTGTTTGCTCGTTATCCGTTGTCAGTTACAAAACTTCTGGCGTCTGAATTTCTCAAACTATTAAGCACAGGATCTCTTAAAGGAATTGTAAACCACCAAATTCTTTATAATCCTCCGGGAAAACGGACTGGTTTTGAACCATACACTGATTTCAGTGCATATGGCGAATGGTTCCATGAGTTTGTTGGGCTGGAATATGCTAACAGATGTATGGATATTCCGGATCTAGATGTGGGGCACGCTAGGTTATATAAGATTATATTATATGGTGAAAGACAGCAAAGAGTTCCGCGAAAGGTTTTGGATCACGTAGTGGCGCTTCTTATCGATATTCCTAAATATATGTATGAAATGATGTATGAGGATAGATTGCCAACGGATATACGGATTCGTGCTGTGGAAAAAGTCATTGCGCAACATAACGGAGATGTAGATAAATTAAGAAAATTGCTTAGTGATGTGGATACAATGATTCCTCGCATACCAAAAAAAGGAATTGAAATGATTCGATATGCCTGGCTTGATGCAAAAAAAGCAAGAACCTCTTCTCTGGAGTCACTTTTTATTCGACAACCTGGGGCAAACCTTCGGACCGATTTGCCCGATTCGCCGAGAAAATGGATAAAACCACCCACTGATGCACTGGGAAATCTAAGGCCACTACACCCATTACGCAACAGGTTGTCAAGAATAAGATTGTGAGAAACAAGAAATCTTGGCTAATGTCTACTTGCTAGTCATTCCCCCAAAGGCAATTTGAACACTTTTGAAGTGAAAAATTCAATCATTAATCCAAAGAAAGCGTTTAGGAATAAAACGCTGATTAGAAGCATGGGTTCATATCCAGTAATTACAGCTGATAGGAAATATGGTATTCCTACTATTGAACCTATTACTAAACCATGGGTAAACCATTTCATTCTTAGGGCTGAAATTCCAATTACGAAACCGATTAGCATTCTGTTTGCAAGGAGATTGAGGATAGCTAATGCACCAAAATTATTGGCTAAACCCATGAAAAGGCCGCCTGAATAGCAGATGATTCCTGCAACTAATCCAAAAAACGATGCTACAAGAATTCTTTTTGGGTTTATCATGCTGAATACTAGAGTGTTGAAATATGTAAATGTTTCGGTTGAAGCAAGGAATTTAAAATTCGATTTACAAATACTTTTGGATGATCCGAGGCCCAGATGAACGGGAAAGAAAATGTTGCCAAGCGTGTGATGGGCCGAGGTGACTGGTTCTGTGTTAGGTTACTAAAAGCTAAGAAGCTGTCGCCGAGCAAGAGGTGACTGGTTCTGTTTTAAGCTAATAGTATGTAAGAATCAGTCAGCGAGCTGAGGGGACTGGTTCGCTATAATGTAATAAACGCAAGGACGTATCACCGAACCTAGAGACTGGTAAAAACAATACTAATTTAAGTTAGACTTTTCAATTTAGAATCAAGGATGATCCGAAGCCCCTGTGAAAGGAATAACTCCCAAGCCTCTGAGGGGTCGAGGTGACTGGTTCTGTGTTAGGTTACTAAAAGCTAAGAAGCTGTCGCCGAGCAAGAGGTGACTGGTTCTGTTTTAAGCTAGCATAAGGTAAGAATCAGTCAGCGAGCCTATGGAGTTGGCCATATACTAAATAAAAAGAATTTTGAGAACCTGTCTCCGAGTAGAGGTGACTGGTTCTGTGGATTTTAATTGCTAAAAAGAAAAATTTATAAAAACTGCGGACGAGTGGCTCTGTGGTGAACACAAATGGCAGCAAAAAACAATGAATGCGCAAAGATTTCCGAAGTGAAGTTGGGAATCTCGTGCGGAGTGCTCTGGGGAGCCGGGCTCCTGTTAGTTGGTCTTGTAGCAGGAGATGCAAACTATGGAGCTGGCTTCATAGGATCGATAGGTTCTGTGTATCTTGGTTATGGTCCAGGTGCATTGGGCGGATTGATAGGCTTGCTATATGGGCTTGCCGATGGGTTCTTTGCAGGATTCTTCATAGCTTGGATTTACAATAGATTAAATGGAATGTAAATCCAGATTCATTAGAGGAATTTCGCAGAGGTCAGATTTTTTAATCAAAAAGCCCATCAAAATGAATAAAGTTTAAATTTTGATTAGGTAAATACTCATGGTGCGAAAATGAAAAAGACGATTTTGTTAGCATTGGGATTTATGGTTTTATTGGGTTGCACTGCGCAACCGAAATATGTTGAGAATACAACTAATATTTCTAATAATTCCATTAGCCTAGGCAACCACACGATTATGAATTATACTATACCCAAGATCAATAGTAGTTGCGGGAATATGAGCGAGGAGGAGTGCTTTAGTAGTCTTTCTGATTGCATAAAAGCAAATTCCATTGAGGAATTTATGAACAAATCCTTTCCGGAACTTTATGGTTGGATGAATGGGTGGCCGGAGAATTTCACTTTTGAAGTGAACACTAGTTTGAAAAATAATTTTCCAAGCGCAGAGCTTATGGATATTCTAATTCTTGAAGGCGGAGGGGATTACGGAGATTATCCTTTCATAAGAATGGGTGATTTATATTGCCCGTTTTTTTCAGGAGATAACCCTGCAAGAGTTTTTGGGCCAATCGAAAGCAAAGAGCAGGCATGGGAATATTATATGCTATTGCGGCATAGGATTTCAGGGGCATATGCCGCGACCAATATGTATATTGTGGATGAGGCGGATTACGGAATAGGAGACATGCAGTACACACTTGGAGACTGCACTATTCAAGAGATAAAACAGGCCGCAAATGGAAGAGTAAGTACTGTTACGCAGAATGCGGATGGCTTCACGCTTGATTAGGTATGGTTCAACGGGATGTATGGGGCAGGGTTATTTGAGCAGCAAGTAAACATAAGCTATTCTGGAACTATCACTGAAGGGCCGACAAATGAGATAATCTCATGCGGAGTAGGAATGGTTTTTTAGTTGGACTAGCTTATTTCGGCGAGCTTTTTCTTCACTTGCTCATATTCCTCGTGCAATGCACGGTTTCTTTTTAACGGATCCATCTTAATTTTAGGCTCTAG
>JAHJBR010000014.1 GCA_018813445.1 Microcaldota archaeon
AATCATCAAATAAAGAACAGTCCAAACAATCGGAAAAACAAAATTCGGAGGTGCAATATCCGGCTTAATAATTTCATACCAGCCGCTTGCAATCGAGGGAGCTGTAAAAAGGCTTCCAAAATAAGCAGTAATTCCAACTGCCAAAATACATACAAATGCAATTTTCAGATTCACATTCCCAATCCTTTCAAATTCCCGCCCTTCATCATCTTCTCCATCTGCTTTCTGAATCCCCTATTCTTTTTAAACATATTCATCATTTTTTCCATCTTCTCAAATTCATTCAAGAATGATTTCACATCCTTTACTTCGCATCCAGCCCCATTTGCAACCCTTTCAATCCTTGAGTTGCTCTTTTTCAAAAGCGATGCATCCTTCCTCTCAGCTTTAGTCATGGAATTAATCATTGCTTCATATCTTTTCAGCTTCCCTTCCCCAGTATTCAAAACCTCTTTAGGAACATCGCTCATGCCCATCATTCCAAGCACGTTTCCTAAGGGTCCCATTTTTTTAGCCGCATTGAGCTGTTTATAAAAATTCTCAATAGTAAGTTCTTCTCCTTCCATTTCCTCTAATTGTTCTTCCTTTTGTATGCTCTCAATCTTTTCAACTAATCCCTTTATGTCCGGCATTCCCAATAATCTTCCAACAAATCTTTTTGCATCATAAACTTCCAAATCATTTATCTTCTCCCCTATTCCGACAAATGCGATCTTTGCATTACTAGCGGCAACCGCAGAAAGCGCTCCGCCTCCTTTTCCACTTCCATCCATCTTAGTAACAATAACTCCTGTAAGTGGAGAAATTGAAGAAAATTCCTCAGCCTGTCTTCCTGCAACTTGACCTATATCTGCATTCAAAACCAAGTATGTTTCATCAGGTTTCAATTCTGCATAAATTCCTTTCAATTCCTTGCTCAATTCTGAATCAAATGCACTTCGCCCTGCAGAATCCACAATTACTACATCCTCTTTTATACCCTTAAGCGCTTCCTTCACAACCTTTGCAGCATTCTTCTCACCTTTGATTGAAAAGAACCGCACCCCTACTTTTTCAGCAAGCTGCTCTAATTGCTCTTGTGCAGCCGGCCTTTCAACATCTGCCCCAACCACTAATACAGAAAGTCCTCTAGATTTGTAAAAATACGCTAATTTTGCAGTTGAAGTAGTTTTCCCACTTCCAAAAAGCCCAACCATCAAAATCCTATGCTTATCAATTTTAGGCTCATAGCCTGTGCCCATTAGGCCCACAAGCTCTTCATAAACCACTTTAAGAACATGTTCTCTAAGCGTGAGCGCCTCCATTTTCTCTGAATGCAAAGCTCTTTTCTCAATTCTTTTTGAAAGCTCAAAAACCAGCTTCACATTAACGTCGCTTGAAATCAGTATGCGTTGCAATTCCTTTATCAATCCTTTTACAGCATTCTCATCAACAACTGGTAGCTTCGCAATCCTAGCTAACGCATCTCTTAATTTTTTCCCCAAATCCATTTTAATCAGCTAAAGAGTTATTCTTGCATCAACAATATCATATCCATTTTCATCAAAAACCACTGGATTCAAATCCAGCTCCTTCACATTCTCTTTTTGCATGAACTTACACGTAGCAAGCATAAGTTCTTTGAGTTTCACCATATTTATTCCTTTCTGCCCACGTGCCCCTTTTATAAGTGGATGACTTATAAGCTCTTCAACCATTTCCTCCACATCTCCTTCACTTATGGGGCAAAGCCTTGCAGATATGTCTCTAAATATTTCTACATATACTCCTCCAAGTCCGAGCACCACCATATGTCCGAACTGCGGATCTTTTTTACCTCCAATAATTAGTTCTAGTCCTTTCCTAGCCATTTTTTGCACAAGTATTCCTTTGATGGGATGCCCCTTGCTATTTTCCATTATCTCATCATATGCTATAGAAAGTGCAGCATCATTTCTTAATCCAATTTTCACTCCACCAACATCTGTCTTATGCGTTATCTCATCTGATATTATTTTCAACGCAACTGGATACCCTATTGATTTTGCAATAAGATGGGCCTCAAGCTTTGTTTTTGCGCATCCATATTGAAGCAGTGCAAACCTATTTTTTTTCAAAAGTTCAAAATCCTCTAGCATTCCCAT
>JAHJBR010000140.1 GCA_018813445.1 Microcaldota archaeon
CTGAGTCCCAATGTTCTTGTCGTCCTGAGAATACATTTCGTTTTCACGTCCACCCTGTTTCTCAAACATAAATTTCATCGAATCACTATCGCCTTGTCCTTTTGTTTGATCATCTGCATAAGGCCGACCCACTTCAATTCCAGATAAATATCGATACTCCAGTTACACCGATGTTTGTTGGCTTATTTAATGAGATATGGCTGAAAAACAGTGGGATTGAGAACCCGGAAATCATGCAAAGATTGCGCAATGTGCGGGAGAAGTATTTTGATACATCAGATCCCACAGGCCGATCAAAAAATCCGCTGGGAAGACTGTTGAAACTATTAGAGGAGGAATTTGGAAAGCCCAAATTCTGGCGCAGCTTACCAGAAGGATATGTTATGAATAGGAAATATTCAAAAACCGAAATTGCCTAGCTTAATCATTTATGGCAATCTATTATCAGAAACGCTGCCAAAATTAATAAATGCGCAACTATTATATACTAGATGTGCATCCAATATACATGGTGATTAAATGACTTTGAATGTAAATCTCGGAACACCTTATGAAATGATAATCAAAAAACTCATAGCCCAGGGTTATGCCGGCACCCAAACTGAAGTAATACGGCAAGCGCTGATGTTTTACGAAAGGCAGATTGCCGAAGAAGAAGTGCGGCTTGTAAACAAAGGAATTGCAGCCGAGATGGAAGAAATCAAAAGCGGAAAGATCAAGACAAAAAGCATTACTGAGATAAAGAAAAAATATTCCATGTGATCTGATGCAAATCCTAATTTCGGAAAAAGCCGAACATGATCTTGATATAATGGATCCGGCGATCCGGAAGATTTTTATAAAGCACATAGAAAAGATTTCGCAGATGCCACCGCGAAGGCATATGCGTTTCGGGCTACCGTTCAACGTTGAGGAAGTTGGCCAAGGCAGGATAGTTTATCAAATGGAAAATGACAGTATGATTGTGCTCAGATGCTTTGCAGTACATAAAGAATATGAGAAATGGTATTCTTCTTTCAAATAATAGCGAATCAGAATCTTTTGAAGCTTAAGCTATACTTCTTTTTTTCTAAATCAGTTAGTGGAAGCGTTAAATAAAGGAAAGAAATAAATAATTGCATGGTCTTCTTTATCTGTGATTAAATGGGCGACCTAAAAGCAAAGCCAAAAAAAATAAACCCCGAAGTAGCCCAGGGAGATGCATTCATGAAGGAAGGCGATTATTCAAGTGCCGCCAAAGCATATGAAAATGCAGCGCTTGTAATGCGTGGTAAATCATTCGAGAGAAGTGAAGCTTGCATGAAGGCTTCAGAAGCTTATGCAAAGCTGGGCAATTATCGGCATGCAGGGTGGCTGGTACGCGATGTCGGCGGATATGATGAAATAAATGCAATCAGAACTTTTCCTGGTGAAGCCGCATTCATTAAATCCGGCAAGGCGATCGTTTAGATTATTGGAAACACATCAGAAAATTTTATGTAAAAGCCGCAGAACTTTATCAAAAAGCAGAGAATTTCCATTGGGCAGCAGTTAATTATCACGAGGCGGCCGAAATTAGTAAACATACCCTAAAAGAACCAAAAATAGCGCGCCAATATTATGAAAACCATAAATGGCTTGAATTTCGCCAAAAAGAAAAGGACAATGCTGAAATAAAATATGCTGAGGAAAATAGAAAGAAGAAACAACCGGTGAAATGAAATTTTATCCTAAATTTTCATCTTTTTCCGACTCTGTTCATCATTCTTTCGCCAAGATGACCGAGCAAATCAAAGAATGTTTTACCTATTACCGCGAGCGGTAAAAAGATATAAAATGAGATTTGTGTTCCAAAGATAGGAGTTATTAAAATTAGGAAAAAGGCACTGAAAAATATGAATATCTGCATGGCAAATATCCTTCCATATGGGAAAAACATGAGAATTCCAACGTTTGTTCGAGCATATTCTTTTTTATGCAAATAGTTAGTTGTAAAAGAAATCGCATGGCTGATAAAAATAGGAACAAGTGCAGGGATTATAGCTACCAGTAATATTGGTATTTGATCCATATGCGTAACTATAGTTTGACCTGCAGAAAGCAACACACTCAATAAACTTAAAACAAGCAAATGAATAAGCATAAAGCCACTATAATGGATGATGAAAAACAGAGTTAGCCCTATTCGTGTAAATATGCCTGGCGGACCTCTTACATAAAGAATTTTAAAAATATTGAAAAATCCAATTATTGCGCTTTCAGCCCAGTATATAAGAATCAGTTCCCATGCAGACCAACCAAAAAGCAGAACACCAACTAAAATAATGAAATTGGCAAATAGTAATGAATAAACAGAGGTTTTTGAACTTTCGAATGCAGACAGCAGTTTGTCCTTCAAAGAGCCTTTATTTGATTCGGAATCAATCATGTAATCCGTTTATGCATATTCAGCAAGTTTTTTAATTACTGCAATTTTCCCAATCTTACCAAGCTCTGCATAAGAACTTCTTTTCCAGCAGCAGTCATGGGCAACATGGGCATTCTAATTGATTCGCTTGGGATCAGGCCAAGCATATGCAATGCTGCTTTCACAGGTGCAGGATTAGGTTCTAAAAACAGCTTTTTCCCAATCTCCATGTGTTTATAGTGGATATCCAAAGCCTTAAGATGATATTCTGA
>JAHJBR010000141.1 GCA_018813445.1 Microcaldota archaeon
AAAGAGAAGACTAGGGAAGACCACAAGGGAGTTTCAGACCAGATGTATGCAGCCTATGCAACTGGAAGGGATTTGAGAAGCCTAAGCGCTGTGGTTGGAGAAGAAGTACTTACAGAATCAGATAGGAAATTCCTTAAGTTTGCAGACGAGTTTGAAAACAGGTTTGTACGGCAGGGGCCATATGAAGATAGGAGCATAGAACAAACCCTTGATTTAGGTTGGGAACTGCTTTCGATGCTGCCTGAGGAAGAACTCAAAAGAGTAAAGAAAGAATACATTGAAAAGTATATGAAAAAGAATAAGAGTAATGATGCAAAAGGGCAATAGCCCTTTGCATAATATATATGGGGATTAAGAATGGGAATGGAAGACATGCCAAATCCGACAAGGATGGAACTGCTTAAGATAAAGGATAGAATCGCTCTTGCAAAAAAAGGGCATAAACTACTTAAGCAAAAGCGAGATGCGCTTATCCTTGAATTCTTTAAAATAATAAAAAAATCCAAGGACATAAGAGGGCAAATAAACGCCAGGATGAAATCCGCATACCTGTCTATTGCGGTTGCAAAGGCACACCATTCCATGTTTGATGTAAAGGCACTTTCGCTTGCAAATGCAAGACAGATGGATGTTGATATTGAGGTAAAGAATGTAATGGGTGTAAAAATCCCAAACCTTACCCTGAATATTGAGAAAAGGGAATATCCGATGAAAGGATATTCGCTTTCAGGGACAAGCGTTGCACTTGAGCACGCAGTTGAGTCCTATGAGCAGGTTTTGGATATGGCGCTTCAGCTTGCTGAAACAGAAATAGCAATAAAAAGACTAATTATGGAGATTGAAAAGACCAAGAGAAGAGTAAACTCACTAGAATTCATAATGCTCCCAAGCCTCGAGAATCAGATGAAAGTTATAACTCTTAAGCTGGATGAGCTGGAAAGAGACGGGTTTGTTTCGCTTAAGGTAATAAAAAGAAAGCTTGAAAGAGAAGCAGCACAAAATTCAAATTAGACTAATTGTATTTTATCAGAATAAGAAAGCTTGAATTAATGGAAAGCTTTATAAATATAAAGAGATTGGTTATTTCTAAGCCTAAGAGTTGATGATAATGAAAAAAATGAAAAAAACAAAGGCACAGGCTATGAAATCTGAAGCAGGATTTCGTCCAGGTGCACATAATCTAAGAAGATTCGGTCCGTTATTCTTCTTGGTTGGATTCGGAATAGTGATTGTCGCATCGTTGCTTTGGCCACTTGACAGTTCACTAACAGTGATGCTATCTGCAATTGGTGTTGTGGTTGGGCTTTCGAATATAGAAGATAAAGAAGTTTCTGGATTCCTTCTTGCAACAGTTGCGTTTATGCTTTCAGCAATAGCGCTCAAGCAGATGGATACAGCAACCATATTCAACGGAATGAACATATTCAATGTTGTATTTCCAAGAATAATCGACAATATGATTGCATTCATTGCGCCTGCTGGCATAATTGTTGCATTCAAAGAGATAATTATTCTTGCAAAAGACTGATTATCTTTTTTTCTTTTATTTTATTTCCAAAATTTCAGCTTTTTCTAGAGTTTTTTCCACTATTTCATTTAGACCTATTTTTTCAGCCAGTCTTTGTACAAAATCAGAGTCAGCTTTAGTTTCAGGGCTTTGCACAGAGACTAGTGAACAGCAGTCCTTGTATTTTTCTATGGATAAGGGATATGTTCCAATTTTTTCTGCAATTGCGATTATTTCTCTTTTATCCATCCCAATAAGCGGCCTGAAGAAGGGTAGTTTGATTCCGATACTTGCAGCATTTATATTCTCTAAAGTTTGAGACGCCACTTGACCTAATGAATCTCCATTTACTATTCCCAAAGCTCCTTCTTTTTCAGCAACTTTCTGAGCAAGGAAATTGATGAAAAGTTTGAATAGAACAAGCTCGTATTTATTGGGCATGGATAATGTTTTCTTATAGAATTCTGAATAATCCGCTAGATAAAGTTTTGCGCCATTCTGCCATTGTGCAAGCTCTTCTGCAATCTTGATGATTTTGGATTCCTTTATTTCCTCTATGGGCAAGGCATGCACATGTAAAAATGTTAGTTTTGTTCCACGCTTCATCAGCATCCAGCTTGCAACAGGCGAATCTATCCCTCCTGAAAGAAGGGAAACGCATTTTCCTGAGCAACCAGAGGGAAGTCCGCCTGCACCTCTGCTCTTTTCAAAGAATATGTAGGCTTTGCCTTTTTGTAAAATATCAATATTGATAATGATTGAAGGATGGTGTAAGTCCACTGTGCACCCATAAGCGTTTATTAGCGCTTCTCCAACATCTCTGCTTAGTTCCATAGAAGTGAATGGAAGCTTTTTGTCCCCTCTTTTGGTTTCAACTTTCATTGTTTTTCCAGTGAAATCAAATTCATTCAAAAGTTCTACTGCCTT
>JAHJBR010000142.1 GCA_018813445.1 Microcaldota archaeon
CTGCCCCGCCCAAACCTCCGAAACCTCCCTTTGGCTTTATTACCGGCTGCTCTTTTTCAGCATCAATTCCTAAAGTATTTCCAACAGAATTCACGGCGCAAATTACATCTATTTTGGTTTTTTTCAATATACCTGCCATGGTTTGTGTATGGGATAAATCAAAATAAGGAGGAAGCTTTACTGCAATTGGCTTTTCAGTAAGCATTCTTACTTCGGACAGCACTTGTTCAGAATATTCAAAATTATACCCTGCTTGAGGCTTTCCAATCACGTTTGGACAAGAAAGATTCACCTCAATTATGTCTGCATCAGCATCTGAAAAAGCAATAACCATCTTCTTGTATTCATCAACTGAAAATCCTGCAACGCATGCAACAACTGGTTTTCCATATTTTTTCAATTCAGGAATGAATTCGCAATACTTTTCATAACCTAGATTAGGCAAGCCCATGGAGTTTATGGAAAATGTTTTCTTATCGCTGAAATAACGCGGTTCTGGATTTCCTTCCCTTGGTTCAATGGTTGCGGATTTCATTACTATCGCAGAAGATTCCGATTCCCCCAACTGTTTCAATTCTTCAAGAGTTCCGCATTTCGGGCCTGAACCGTTCATTATGCATGTTTTGAATTTTACTCCTTTAAGTTCGACTGAAAGATCCATATTAATCACCAAACACTAATTCTTTTGCAGGAACTTCGTACACTTTGCCATTATCGTATATAACCTTCCCATTTGCAATCGTAGTTAGGGGCCATCCTTTTATTTTCATTCCTGAATATGGGCTCCATTTGCATTTGGAAAGCATTTCCTCATCCAGGATTTCCCTTTCCCGTTCCAAATCCACTAAAACAAGATCAGCATCCATTCCTTCTTTTATTTCTCCTTTTCCTTTTATTTTCAGGAGGCGGGCAGGAGCGGCTGCAACCAAGCGCGCAATATCTTCTAAACTTATTTTATTTTCATCAACTGCATGCAAAAGAAGAGGAAGCATTGTTTGTATTCCTGGAACTCCTGAAGGTGCTTCCCAATATAGTTTTTCCTTTTCTTCTTTCAAATGCGGTGCATGGTCTGTTGAAATTATATCTAAAGTTCCATCCTTCAAACCGGCCCAAAGGGCTTCCACGTCCTCTTTCTGCCTTAAAGGCGGATTCATTTTTCCGAAATTTCCTTGTTTTTGCTGGAAATCTTCTGTAAGAAAAAGATAATGTGGACAGGTTTCAGCACTCAGCTGTTTCATTCCAGATTTTTTTGCTTTTCTTATCAATTCCACGCTTTCCTTTGTGGATACATGTAAAATGTGCAGTATGCACTTTGTTTTTTTTGCAAGCTCTATTGCATTTTCAATTGCCTTGTGTTCTGCAATTGGTTTTCTCACATCGGTTGAATGTTTAGGATTTTGAGTTCCTTTTTCCTTGGCTTCTTTTGCGAATTGATTGAGAAGCTCTTCGTCCTCTGCGTGTATCAGGACTGGCTTGTTAAGGTTTTTCGCAGTTTGAAATATTTTTTCCAATGTGTGTGAGTCTGTAATGAGAAGATTTCCGGTTGATGAACCCATAAAGACTTTAATTCCTGCATAGTTTTTTGCAGAAGCTAATTCATTGTAGTTTTCCGGAGTCGCTGCAATATAAAAACCATAATTAACTATGGATTTTTTCGCAGCCTCTCTTTTTCTGTCTAAACGCTCCTTTGTGGTTGTGGGTGGCTTGGTATTTGGCATATCTATTGCAGAAGTTACTCCTCCGGCTGCAGCCGCCTTGGAACCAGTCAGCCAATCCTCCTTGTATTCAAATCCATCTGGAATACCCGAATCACGGAAGTGCACGTGCATATCTATTAGTCCAGGAAGAATGTATTTACCTAGCACATCTAAAACCTGATGATTGTCGTTCTGTATATTTTCTGAAATTTTGGCTATTTTGTTTTCTTCAATTAGAATATCTGCATTGATTTTTCCATTTTCTGTGATTAGAGTTCCGTTCTTTATAAGAATCCCCATTTGAGCACCAGATAGTATAGATGGGAAGTAAATAAATATTAGCACCCAAGAAACGTTTTGTTCTCGAAAGCGTTATATATCTTTTGTCTGAAATTTCTACAATGGTGCTAGATAAAAGGCATATTGGGATAGCTGTTGCGCTAATCACACTGTTATTGCTCATTCTTTTCGGATGCATTACTCTAGAAAAAAGAAACCAAATAAAAGTAAAAAGCCTATCAATAATTGCTAATAACTTCTCTGAATTGGTTGAGTTAGGTGTTCCCCTTTATTGCAAAGTGAATACTAGCGATGGTGTAATTGATGTACTGTTGAACGACGGCATAGCTAAACATCAAAATGGAGATACATATATGCTGAAAAATGATTCAATCGTGTTTTTCCATGTTCCGAACTGCAAAAAAGACAAATATGACTGCGACTGGATATTGGTAAATGAAAGCCAGCGTGTATACTCATGGTTTGTTGAACTGCTTCCGATGAAAGGAGATATAAACGATATACCTGGAGAAAATTTTGACTGTGATGTGATTA
>JAHJBR010000015.1 GCA_018813445.1 Microcaldota archaeon
CATGCGTACAATTTATAAATAGTTATGAATATATATTCATAATAGGTGATGGATATGCCGAATTTAGATGGAACCGGGCCTTTTGGCCAAGGAAAAATGAGCGGAAGAAAAATGGGCGCTTGTGCAGGAGGAGTAGGTGGAAATAGAATGGGAAGAGGGAACAGGTGCAGGTGGACCGATGCGCAATCTATTTCCTTAAGCGAGGAAGACCAGCTCAAGGTATTGGAAGCAAGACTGAAGGAAATGGATGTAGAGCGCAGCGCAATAGAGAAAAAACTCAAGGATTTGAAAAAGTGAGTGGATGCCAAGACCACGGTGTTTCAGACGTATATGCGGGCGGCCCAATGCGACCTATTTCAAGCCCGCAGGAATACGCATGGCCAGTTTGGAAGAAGTGATTCTGAATCCAGATGAATTTGAAGCAGTCAGGCTAAAAGATATGGAAAACATGGATCAGATAAAGGCTGCAGAGCAAATGAGGATTTCACAACCTACTTTTCATAGACTTCTTGGCTCTGCAAGAAGAAAGATCGCGGAAGCAATAGTAGACGGCAAAGCGATACGCATAATCAGAAAACAGGGCCCAGTATTATAAATAATAAGTAAGTTGCTATTTTATGGCCGTGCAGGATAATGATAGAAGATTAAGGATGATTTTTGCCGCATTACTCGTAGTTCTATTATTTGCGTTGATTGCATTTTCTCTTTGGCCATTTGTAAATGCTTTTTTTATTGCTGTATTTTCATACATTGTACTTAGGCCAGTATACTCTTTCCTTAGAAAGAAAGGATTGGGTAAAACTACTTCGGCACTGACTGCGATGTTATTTGGACTAATAGTTATTGGAATTCCATCCATGCTTTTGTTCGGGCTTATATTGGATGAAGCGGCAGGGATGATTAGCGCACAATCTGTTTCACAGGGTTTAGGTGCAATAAGTACTGGTTTTGGAACCTTTGAAGGTTTTCTCAAAAATGCAGGGCTTGATTCATCTCTAAATGACATGGTGAATCAGGCAGTTTCTGCAACTGTGGATTATTTCAAATCCGTAATTGTAGGGTCGATTCAGAGTGCAGGATATATTGCGCTTGCATTGCTGGTAATCATATTTTCTGTGTACTATATGCTTGTTTCAGAATCAAAACTGGAATCAGTGGGCCATGCAGTTATGCCCTTCAACCGCAAGAATACTGATACTTTGATTAAGGAATTCAAAAACGTAGTGTATTCGGTTCTTGCATGCAGCGGCCTAATCGGATTAATTCAGGTGATCCCTCTTACTCTAATTTTTATTTACTTAGGAGTTCCAGGAGCGATTTTCTGGGGTTTCATTGCTTTAGTGATGTCATTTGTGCCTTTTGTCGGTGTTCCAGTAGTATGGATACCTATTGCAGCAGCAGAATTTGTGAATGATGATCCTACTGCAGGAACAATAATTCTTATTATGGGAATATTTGTTGCTGTTCTAGAAAATTTCAGACCAATTCTCCAAAACAAGGTGGGAAAGATACATCCTATGATTTCCCTTCTTGGAGTAATTGTGGGTGTGCAATTTTTCGGGATTCTTGGAATTGTAATCGGCCCAATTATCCTTAGCCATGCGCTTCTTACATTAGGGATGTTCCGGGAAGAATACCTTTGATTATGATTCAGAACATTTTTTACATAGTCCAACTACATCTATTTGGAAATGGCATATCTTGCCGTTCACGAGCTTGGATAGAAAACCAAGATCAGTGATCTTCAAATGGTGGGTTTTTCCGCATTTTTGGCACGTAAAATGTCCGTGCCCGCGAATTGATTTCGAATAGACATTCCTATTATTGCATCTATACCTATGCAGTTTGTGCTCTGTTGAAAGCCCCTTTAAGAACCGGTATATGGTAGCAATCCCTACACCTAGGCCATTCTTCCGTGCCTCTGCTAAAAGTTCATCTGCAGAGAAAAGATCAGCCATATTACTAATGTTTTTTTCCAGTTGTTCCTTTTGTCTAGTTTTCCGGCTTTTTTTAGGCATATATTCACTATTGATAATCATTATCATTAATATATTTAAATATGGTCTAACCATTAATCTTAGTGTTTTTATGCGATTCTCAAAAGCTTATTTGGCGATTCTGGCTGCATTCTTCATTCTTTTGGGCTGCATCTCCCAAACCCCGCAGGAGAATGGAAAAATGAAAGTTGTTGCAAGCTTTTATCCATTATATGATTTTGCTTCTAATGTAGGTGGAGATAGGGTAGAAGTTTCAACTTTGATTCCAATAGGCGCAGAGCCGCATGAATTTGATCCTTCCCCAAGCGACATCACATCCCTTAAC
>JAHJBR010000143.1 GCA_018813445.1 Microcaldota archaeon
CACTCATTCTTCTGCAGAGCACCTATCCAATGCACCAGTTTAAAAAACATTCCGAAGAAAAGTATGATATTCTTTGAGGTGAATTTAGATGGCAGACAAAAGACCATTCGATGTTTTGAACGGATCCCTTAACAATACCGTAATAATCGGTTTGAAAGGGGGAGTAGAATTTAGAGGCGTTATGGTTGCATATGATATTCATATGAATATTGTGCTTGAGAAAGCTGAACAACTCATAAACGGGGAAGTGAAGAGAGGAGTAGGCACAGTACTTCTTAGGGGAGACAGCGTTGTATTTATCTCCCCATCCTAATTTCTAATTTTTTTTAATTTATTTTTTAAGATAATCTGGGCTTATAGCTCAACAGCAGAGCGTCCGCTTGGCGTGCGGAAGGCTGGGGGTGCGAAAGAGTTTTCACTTTACAGCTGAAAACTTCGTTTTTCCCCCTAAGTCCATTTTTTATTGAATTATAATTTGTATAATGCCACCATAGAGCAAATTATAATGCGCACTAAATTGCTTGGTGCTTAACCATAATGCACATAATATCTATCGCAATTTTGCGTGAATAAGGTCTTTACTGTATATTCCATATTAGATAACTTTATTAATTTTAAAGTGCTTATATTCTAGATATTTATGAACCCTAAACCCATTAGCCCATTTGAAGCCAGACGTTTAATTGTAAAAAAACTTCCGCCACCGCGAGAAATCACGTTTATGTCTGCACAAAGACCTGGACCAGATCGCAATGAGTTGTTTCCAACAGATACGTCAACAGAATTCACACTAAATCCCAAATGTAATTTAATTCCTTCTGCATTTCCATGGAAGCATTTTCCAATTTTATGTTCTGATAACTTAATTGTTCCACCTATAGCTGTGGACGAACTAATGCTTACCAGTACGAATTTACGTGATGGATTTCAAGGCCTTAGAAAGTTTCTTAGTCCAGAACAGATGGTGGAAGTGCTGAAAACTGAGCGTATGCTTGGTTCATTAATTAAAAAATCTGAAATGTTTATTTATCCAAGATATGCAGAAGCGGTTGAAATGTTGCTTGCTGTTGCAGGAGACTCCCCTGAACTTACGCCTTGGGTTCGTGCAAATAAAAATGATTTGAAATTACTTTCAGCATATGCAGGGGTATTTCGTGAGCTAGGCATGCTAACCTCGTGTTCTGATTTCCATATTTTCGGTAAATTTGCCAAACAATTTCCCAATGAAGATACAAGAAAACACGATGTGCTAATGTATTATTTAGATCTTATACATACCGCATTTGAACACGTAGACCGAGTGCGCATTCACCTTGAAGATGTTACTCGAGCAGATATATTTGGATTTGTTGTCCCATTCCTAAAAAAAGTATCTGAATTATCCGAAGCCAGATACAATGAAAGTGATGGAAAAAAGCATGTAGTTGTGCGCCTCTGCGATACACTAGGCTTAGGTGTACCTTATGTGGATGCAGCACTTCCAATGGGCATTCCAAAATTAATACACGCAGCGATCGTATATGGCGGAATTCCTTCCGAACATCTAGAATTCCATGGCCATGATGATTTTGCACTAGGAGTTGAAGCAACATTAGCTGCATGGAAATATGGATGTAAATATGCAAACGGAACTTTTTTCGGTATAGGTGAAAGGATAGGCAATGTGCAGTTGGAACTTCTTCTATTTCGTGCAATCACAGAATCTATGCTCCCTCAAGAGATAGCTAATTTCCATCACATAACCAGGCTTCATGAAAAGTTTGTGCGTTGGGGGATAATACCAGACACTACTAGGCTTGTTTCCAAACAGAGCACCACAACCAATGCAGGAATCCATATCTCTGGCGCAGGTAAAAATGCACACATATATTCATCATTTGATACCCAAGATGTCTTAGGAGTTCCATTCTCAATGAGAGTCTCTAGTATGAGTGGAAGAGCCGGAGTGGTATGTTGGATAGGCGACTTTTTCAAAACAGTTGACAATCATCTAATGGCACAAAAGATAGCACGCTTAGACAGTGCAAGAACCCATCCAATAGCTAAAAAACGCACTATGCTTGGAAGCAGAATAAGAAGATTTGAAAAATCAGTAACTGCAATCTCTGATGCAATAAATTCATATTATCAAGATTCTGGTAGATTAGAGCCCCTTCAAGACAATGAAGTTGCGGCATTTGTTTTCCAGCACTTAACCAAGTATGGATATATTCTTCTTAAACTTGAAGATAAACCAGGGGAACTCAACAACATTACTAATTTACTTAAAAAGAAAGGAGTAAACATCATGGGAATAAAATCATTGACTCCACATCCAATAGTTGAAGGAGACAAATCATACGTATATGATCTTATTAGAGTGGTGAAGGATGCTCAGCCAACAGTTATGAAAATATTAAAAGGAACAAAAACAACTGTGCCTCCAAAATCGGTTTGGAGTTTTGTTTTCACTGGGAACAATGGACATGAATTCATCAGTCCTTATGATAATTTCTTTGAACTTGAAGTTTAATCTAAAATAAGTTGATGATATGCAACGTCTGCCTTTCCCTAATGCGTTGAATAAGAATTTTCCACTTCACCCACCTATAATTGGTAAAAAACCTAGATTAGGTGGGGTGTTGCTTGATGGGATAATATCCAATAATTCTCATCTTCATTTGAAACCTTTGGAATTAGCAATATTTTTCCGAAATTTTAAGGCAAAATCAATATTACTTATCCCACATACAGTTCCAGATACTGATGCAATAGTTTCAGCTTTTGTATTATCTATGCTTTTCTCAAAATCCAAAATATTTATTAGTGGTAGTCCAACTGCAGCAGCAAGACAAATATTGAATGGACTTATCTCTCCGAATTTAATTAAATTGTTTTTTCCAAACATCTCTCGGGCCAATTTGAAATGTGAAAAAACCATAGCTAATTTTGTTGCCAGGAATAAACGTTTATTTACAGATTCTCCAAATCTTTCTAGATTTCAAGGAGCAGTAGTTATAGATACCGCACAGCCAGACCGGATTCCTATTCTTAAAAATCTTCGAATTTTGGCTGTGATAAAACACAGAAAAGAACCTGGGAATGGTCTGCATGGTGAGTGTTTTGATTTTCAACACGAAGCTAGCTCTACTGCGGAATTATTATCTGAACTAATTACTCCAATGGATAGATTAACGGCATATTTACTTGCACGTGCAATACTTGCAGATACTGACGCCTTGCGCCACGATGTATCTTCCTACACGCTGCACCATTATCTCGCTCAATTATGTATTTCCGGAATAGATCACGAACACAATGTCAAAACCGTTTTGGATTTGAAGAAAACAGGACCAGGGCATCTTCTATCATTTATCGAAGTTGTTAGAAAAACATGCATCGAGCGCATCGATGGATACGAGGTGGCTCTTGTTCCTTTTGAAACTGGAAACAGCAATGGGAGCATGCGTCAGAATGATGTTGCCAAAGCAGTCGTAGAATTTGCCCACTTAGTAATTGTGGCTGGCTGGAATCAGAATGATCCACAAACCCAGGTTTCAATAAGACATGGGTATGGGTTTCCAATACCTGCAAAAACTATTGCGGATGCGTTAACTGCTTATTTTGGAGGTGATGCTGGTGGGCATAATAAGGCAGCAGGCGGAAAAATAAATGCACCTAGAAACGATGTTCTTGAATTTGCGGCCAAATACTTGAAGGATGAACTAAATAAATAAAACCCCGGCCGACCATTTTGTCTCGCAAAAAGGCCCATAAAACTTCTTGCGAAATTTTAGGACAATTGAACTTTTCTTATTCAATTCTCTATCCTGAAAACCGGAAACAGAAAACCGTAAACTGTTTAGCCCCAGCCGAGAATTGAACTCGGGACCTCCTGTTTTCTTTCCCAAAAGGGTTACAAGACAGGCGCTCTAAGCCACTGAGCTACTGGGGCGTTTACTAAGTAAACGACGAAGACATTTATCCAATAAGATAAAAACACTGAGATATTTGCAAAGTATAAGGTATTAAAAGCCTTACAGGTAATTAATTCTATACAAAATAATTTATAATCAATTAGGTGATTCCATATGGGAAAGTTTCCTGAAGCTGATGCTGAAATAGTTAAAATAGTAATATGCAGAAAATGCAAGTCTAGGAATAAAAGGACCCTTAAAAAATGCAGAAAATGCGGTTCTATATTCATGAGACCTAAAAGAAAAGACATACGGATAAAGAAGTGATTAGATTAATCCTAGTCCTTATACAGGACTTATTCTAATCTTTTTTTAATTTTAATGCTATTCTAAGCACGTCCAGTACTCTCATTCCAGATATTATTTTTTTACTTGCACCTAAAAATTCCAAATCCTTAGTCAATAGATTCCTAACCACACCTCTATTCCTTCTTCTCCTTAAAATAGACTCCATCCTTATCCTACTTAATGGAGGAAGCCTTGCAAGCTCCTTTTTAATATTCTTTTTCTTCTCTAGCTCTTTTACAACTTCATCCACTACCTGAATCTGAGCAGCAAGGCGATCTTCAACAGTTTTTTTCCTTTGATC
>JAHJBR010000144.1 GCA_018813445.1 Microcaldota archaeon
AGTGGTGTATTCACCAAGAAGTTTGGATGTTGCCTATGGAGAAGGACCAGTGGTTTTTGCATACAATGAAAATCAGCAGCCTGATGATGGAAGCAGTGTGTTCTTTACAAACAATGTATATGCAATTGAAATGGCAGTGAAGGATGGGCAGCTTGCTGTTGGAAATGCATACCTATTTGGGATTAGAACAGGCAATGGGGTTTACATTCCTTTTACTAAAATAAAACAAACGTGCAATTGTCCGTATACTGAACCAGAAAACAGAATGATTAATATTGTGGATATAGAAGAAAGCGGGCTTATAGATATTCTCTTTAAATCAGATATTCTATTTGATGAATATGGGGCAAGAGTGGTGGCAACGAAATGATTGAATATTTTGTCTTGTTCTTTCTGTCTTTGCTTTTTTCATATCTAGTGTTAAAAATGATCATTCCTTACCTTTTGAAAAATAATATTATTGGAAAGGATGTGAATAAGCTAGAAAGTAGTCCAGTTGCCGAAATGGGAGGAATTGGAATTGTAGCTGGATTTTCCATAGGGGTTTTATGTGCAATATTCTTTCATACTTTTTTAGGGTTAGAGTTCAACCTTGATTTTGTATTTGCGGCGCTTGTATGCATATTCATGCTTGCATTTATCGGGTTTGTTGATGACCTTTTGGATGTTCCTCAGGTAATAAAGGCTTTTCTCCCATTGCTTGCAGCAATACCTTTAATAGCTGTGAGAAGCGCAGGGAGCACTGTGATGAGCATGCCTTTCATAGGTGCAGTTGATCTTGGAATATTCTATTTCTTTATTTTGATACCCATAGGCATTGCGGTTGCTTCGAATCTCACAAATATGCTTGCAGGATTTAATGGAATAGAAGCAGGGATGGGAATAGTAATGCTTTCTTTTGCTTCAGCTATTGCTGCTTTAGTTGGAAGTGCAGATGCACTAGTGATTTACATTCCAATGATTGGTGCTCTTCTTGGATTCCTATTCTTAAATTGGTATCCGGCACGTATTTTCCCAGGAGATGTTGGAACACTTGTCATAGGGGCCACTCTGGCAGCTGGATGCATAATAGGAAACTTTGAAAGTTCTGCTGCGTTTCTTATGTCTCTTTATGTAATTGATTTTTTCATAAAGGCTGCAAACAGATTTCCCAGCTCAAAATGGTGGGGCGAATTAAAAGAAGGAAAACTTTATCCAATTGATGAGAAAGTGCGGGGGTTTGCGCAATTGATCATGAAGATGAGAAATGGGATAAGCGAGCAGAGACTTGTGCTTTTCTTTATAGGATTAGAATTCATAATTGGAATTGTTGTGTTATTTGTTTTTTTTGGAAACAGGATTATATAGAATCTGCAGTTTGTTTTAGGCCTTTTTCCAAATTCCATTCGGGTTCGAAATCCAGAAGTTCTTTTGCTAATGAGGTATCTGCATAGGAGTGCATTATTTCTCCTTCTCTTGCAGGTTTGAATACTGGTTTGACTTGCTTTTCAAGAACATTGGATATCTTTTTCAAAAGAGAAATGATTGTAATTGGATTTCCAGTTCCAATATTAAATGATTTCCCAAAAACATTTTTTTGTGATGCAAGAACGTTTGCTTTTACTACGTCTTTTACATATATGAAATCTCTGGTTTGGCTTCCGTCCCCATAGATTATTGGCTGATTTCCAGATTTAAGAGCAGAAATAAATTTTGGGATTACTGCTGCATACTGTGAAGCAGGATCTTGGCCTGGCCCGTACACATTGAAATACCTTAATGAAATTGTTTTTAGGCCATGTTTTTCATAGAAAAATGCTGCATCTTTCTCGTTTTGGAGCTTGCTTTTTGCGTATGGATTTAACGGGTCTGAAAGCATCGACTCTTTTAAAGGAGGGGAGTTGTTTCCATAAACTGCTGAAGATGAGGCGAGAACGACTTTTTCCACTCCATTTTCTACTGCTGCATTCAGAACATTTTTTGTTCCTTGTACATTTACTCTTTCTGTGAGTTCTGGGTTTTCTATGCTTTTTGGAACTGAGACTAAT
>JAHJBR010000016.1 GCA_018813445.1 Microcaldota archaeon
AACCTGCATTGCGGATATCGACACCACTATTCCAGGAAAAGCTTACACATCAATCAGCGGAGACGGAAGCCCTGAATCAGACACTCTCTGCTCATTTGTTTCGTACAATACGGTTTACGGGGATTTCGACATGAACATAAGCTTTGAGATCCTTCAGGAAGGGCCAGTAGACAATGCAATAAACTTCCAGCTAATTGACATACCTTCTTCAGCCAATGCAACCCAATTTGTATTTATCTCGCTTTCAAATTGGACTGGCGCTGGCACATACTATGAAGTCTTTGCTGAAGACAGAAATGTTTCAGGATACCTTTCCTCAAGGCCTACAGAGGACACGTCTGGAATGTTCCGCATAAACCGCTCAGGAAAAAATTTCACCTTCTATACATGGAACAGCACTGATTCCTCATGGATAGAAGAGAGCTCTGTAATCCTTAATCTCAGCAAGGCCCTTTTCATATCAATGGAATCAGAATCTACCTATCCTGCATGGGGCACTATGAATGTTTCCTGGGAGAATTTATCTGTTTCTTCATCCCCATACTGGCATGGCATATTTGACAATAGCCTGCATGCCATTGGCATTTACAATGTTTCATTCTACGTCAATGACAGCAGAGGCGCAGTTAACGACACTGAAACAACCAATTTCACGCTTTACCTAGGCAATGAGCGGCCCACCACACCATTCATCCTTGCCCCTTATGTAGATGAAGTGGTAAATGGATTATACAACATCACCTGGTCCACTGTTTTTGATTATGATGGTGACAGTGTTCAATTCAACATCACGCTTCTGAATCCAGATGGCTCTGACAATGCCACCATAGTTTCGGAATACGGAGATATTAACTCGAATTCATATGAATGGAATACATCGGAATTCCCAGATGGAGAGTATTCAATCCGCGTATTGGTATATGAAAATGAAAGTTTCAGTGCCCAAAGCAACAAATACACTATCCCAGGCACATTCTTCATCAACAACAATCCGCCCGTAGTGATCGTACTTGAGCCCATTGATGGGGTCTATCCGAACAATAGGCCGGTCCCAATAGCAATAAATGCCACTGATTCAGATGGCATCAACATTTCCATTGCCACAGTCTATCATCCAATCTCTAATACAACCCAAAACATTACCCTTTATCCACAGCCAGTAGGAGATAATTTCACTTCTGATTCAGTAGGCACAGTATGGTTCGTGGAGAACATTTCAATAGGCCCATCACAAACCTGCATTGCGGATATCAACACCACAATTCCTGGAAAAGCATACACCTCGCTTTTCGGAGACGGAAGCCCTGAAGTAGATACTCTTTGTTCTCTTGTTTCCTATAATACTATTTACGGGGATTTCGACATGAACGTAAGTTTTGAAATCCTTCAGCAAGGGCCAGTTGACAATGCAATAAACTTCCAAGTGCTGGAAATTAATTCTTCAGAAAATTCCGTGAACCTTGCGTTCATTTCTCTTTCCAATTGGACCGGGCTTGGAAGAAACTACGAAGTTTTCGTTGATGATGGAAACGTTTCAGAGTACCTATCCACGGTTCCAACAGAAGACACATACGGCAAATTCAGGATAAAAAGGGAAGGCACCAACTTCAGCTTCTATATATGGAATAATACGGATGACTCCTGGATACTGCTGAACTCAAGCATACTCAATCTAAACAATGCGCTTTACTATTCCATTGAATCAGAATCAGCGTATTCTGGATGGGGAACAATGAACGCCAGCTGGGATAATCTATCCATATCTGCAAATGATTACAGGTCCAATGTTCTTTATGACCCTGGACACCTTGCAGTCGTACACAATATCTCTTTTTATGTGACTGACAATCATGGAGGAATTAACGATACGGAAAAGACCAACTTCACATTGATTGCTGTCAACAGTCCGCCAACAAAGCCATTCATACTTGCGCCGCCTGTAAATGAAATTATTTCAGGCATTTACACTATCGTCTGGAGCGGAGTGGTGGATCCAGATGGCGATTCACTATTATTCAATATAACTCTCCTGAATCCAGATGGCTCAGACAACGAGACCATAATCTCTGACTATGGGAACGCATCCAGCACCTCTTACGAATGGAACACCTCATTATTCGAAGATGGCGAATACTCATTAAGAGTAACTGTATACGAAAACGAAACCCCAGAAGAGCTGAGCAACAGCTACATACTTCCAGGCACATTCTTCATCAACAATAATGCACCCACAGTAACCATCATTTCGCCTCTTGGTGAGGAATATCCATTCCTAAGACCGGTTTCAATATCAATTGAGGCATATGATTCAAGCGGCATAAACAGCTCAATAGCCCAAATTACTTATTCCAATGGTTCAACAATGAATCTTATTCTTGAAAAAGGCCAACAAAGTGATAATTTCACCACTGATTCAATAGGCATAAACTGGAGCACTGAAAGCGTTTTAGTGGGCCCATTCCAAGACTGCATAGCTGATATAGACAATTCAATTGCAGGAAAAGCATACACTTCACTCACCGGAGATGGAAGCCCTGAATCAGACACGTTATGCTCAATAATCTCAGATAAAGCAATAGACGGGGATTTCAACATCACCATAGATTTCAACATTGAATCCATGAATGGAACAGACCATGCAATCAACTTCCAATTAACTGAAATACCCAGTTCAGCAGATGTTGCCAGAATGATATTCATGAGCCTCTCAACCTGGACTGGATTCGGCCACAATTATGAAATATTTGTGGATGATGGAAACTTTTCAGATTATATTCTTACACGGGAAACCAATGATACTTCAGGCAGATTCATGATAAGCAGGATCAACAACACTTTCACCTTCTTCACTTGGAACAGCTCTGATTCCTCTTGGATAGAAGAGAATGTTTCTCAAAACGAATTTGATTTTTCAAGGGCAGTCTATGTTTCCTTTGAATCAGAATCAGCCTATCCTGATTGGGGCTCAATGGAAGCCAGCTGGGACAACTTCATTGTGCAAGACAGCAACCACACATTTGGAATATTCAATGACACGTCTAACTTAGGCATTTATAATGTAACCATAAATGTCACAGACAATTTAGGTGCAGTAAATGACAGTGAAAAAACCAACTTCACAGTAGTATATGTTAATTACCCTCCTTCAAAGCCCTTCTTGCTTGTACCTTACCCAGGAGCAATAATAGAAAGCTTATACAACATAACTTGGAGCAGTGTAAATGATTTCAACAACGACAATGTGCAGTTCAACATCACCCTTCTAAACCCAGACCTTTCGGATAATGCTACCTTAATTTCAGGATACGGAGACATAAACTCAATTTCCTATGAATGGAACACCTCATTATTCGAAGATGGTGAATACTCTCTAAGAATAACTGTATATGAGAATGAAACAGCTGAAGAACTAAGCAATAGCTATGAATTAATAGGCAACTTCACAATAGATAACAATGTTCCATCCATAGAATTCGAGCCACCAACCGAAATCTCAGGAACAGGCGCTAATAGAAATTTCATTTTAGTAAATGCCAGTGCTTCAGATATTACGTTGAACCTCATTACGATTTATTTATACAATTCTTCATTAGATGTAATCAATACGACTTACTCCTCATCTTCCCCAGCATTTGCAAACTTCACAAATCTTCCAGCTGGAATTTATTACTTCAATGCGACTGCAGTTGATTATCTTGGCCATGAAAACAGCACTGAATTACGAAACGTTACAATCTACTATGCAAACGTCTCAGTATTGAAATTAGACCAAACAGCTCAACAACCAAGCCCAGGAGGAATAGTTGAATTCAACTTCACAATAACCAATACAGGAAATGTAACATTAGATCCAGTGGAAGTACAAGACCTTCTCCCATCCGGCTTATCTTATTCATCAGCAAGCATAGTCCCTGATTCAACTGCAAACCCAATCGTATGGAACAATCTAGGTCCAATCTCTTCAGGAGCCCAAGTAATAATCTATCTTAATGCAACTGTGGATGCAGGAGTTATCAATTCCACAATCCAAACACTTAACCTTACCAATTATGTAAACGCAACTGGAACACCTCCAATCGGAGCGGATATGTTTACAGAATCAGAAGCAAATGTCACAATCTACTATGCAAATGTCTCAGTACTCAAATTAGACCAAACAGCAGCACAACCATCTCCAGGAGGAATAGTAGAATTCAACATCACAATAACAAATACAGGAAACGTCTCACTAAACCCAGTAGAAGTTCAAGATCTTCTACCCTCAGGATTAGCATACAGTGCAGCTTCAATAGCCCCTGATTCAACTGCAAACCCAATCGTATGGAACAACATTGGCCCAATAGCCCCAGGAGCCCAAGTGATAATCTATCTTAATGCAACAGCAACAGGAGCATGCGACCTGAATGTAACAAA
>JAHJBR010000145.1 GCA_018813445.1 Microcaldota archaeon
GGCCAGCCGTTTAGCTCATCAGGTGGAACTCCATTAACCATATCGTCATCGTCCACTTCAATTCTAGGTCTGCATGCACCTTTATCTTTGCACGGATCAGGATTCCTTCGGCATATTTGAGGTGGTTCTTGAACTGGCTCTTTCTTAAACATCTCAGCGAGATATTTGATTCCTTTTATTCCTGCTCCAATAAATAGGAATGCAGCCATTCCTGAAACTATTTGTTTAGTTTGATTTGCAGCAGCACCTATGCCTCCAGTTAACCAAAACCCGAGTTCACTCAAATTCGTTTTTGCAAGCACACCTGTTGCAAATGCACCCATTCCAGCCCAAAGCGGGCTTTCCCATACCGCAGCACCTAAAGATTTTCCCCATATCCCTAGCTTTTGAAGTATGGTGGCATGAGCGCGAAAACCTCCGTGATTATCCCTCCATCTAATAACTTGTTCTGAATGTTGGTTCTTTGTTCCTTTGTATGCGAACCAAAGAGTTACCCCTCCCATAAGTGTGGCATCTAGTGTGCCTCCATCTATAAGAGCTGTAGGTAAATTGATAAGAACACCTTTCAATACATCTCCTAAGAATATGCTGTCTTTTGCTTTATCCATTATACTTTTCCCAGTAAGTATTGCGCCTAATACAACAAATCCAGTATAGATTCCTTGTACACTAAGTAGAATCTTCCCTGAATTGATGATAGGTGCTTGTTTTGTTTTTTGAATTGCAGGCACCAATCTATCCTGTGCAAATCCGCTTAATCCATGTGTAAATAGATTTGTTTTTCCACTATCTATTCTATTACTCTTTTTAAGTATGGTAAGAATCGCGGTTCCTGTTTTTGGATCTCTATGAACACGATTTCTTGTAAGATCTAGCGTCATCATTTGTTTTCACCTCTGGGAAAGTATATTTATCGCGCATTCTGAGTATTTAAATGTTTCTGAATTTGCATTTTTGTGTTGAAATGAAGCAAACATTTATAAATATTATCTGAAAACTTCCCCACAAGCTCAAATTGCATTTAAAGCGCAATTCAATTTTGCATGATTGCGTTTTCGCTTCAAGATCCTTTGCATCTGAAGCTGTCCTTATGGAAATGCATTAAGCTAATAGAGGTGAATATATGGAAACGAATCACAGCATAAGAAGCAGTATTGATAAATCAGGAACCATTTCAAAATTATTTACATTCTTATCACTATTCTTATTCCTCAGCGTTAGCGTTAGCTTTGCTGCAATGCCAACTTGGGGAAATGTTTATGCTTCGGGTTATGGTGGCGGAGAAAATTCTGAAACAATATATGGTATTATAAGTGATAATGGAGGATGCGATATTACTATTTGTGATTATAGTGACGATAATCAAGCTAATTGGTATGCTGCAGATTCTTTTGATAACACATATGGTGTTGTGTCTGGAGTTGATCTTTCCGGACTAGCCGACCTTACTGGAGTATATATGCGCGTTACAAACTGTGATAGCGGACTTGTTTCTGGAAATGCAATTTTAGATAACACTGCACCTTCAATAACTGTAGATAGTTTAGATGATTATAGTGTAAATGCAGGTGCAACAGTCGCAGTAACTTCAACTGCAAGCGATGCTGGTTCAGGAATAGCTACTTGTTTTGCATATCTTTCTACAGACACTAATCTTGGAGGAGACGTTCAACTTGAGGATTTAGGAAGCGATTGTAGCGGAGATGCAACAATCCCAGGCGGAACCGGGGAAGGCACATATTATATCATTATGAATCCTATAGATAATGTAGGTAACAGTAATGATGATGCATCCAGTGCATTAACTGTAAATAATACGCCACCAACATTCACAATGCAATATTATTCTGATCTCGGATTAACAACTCCTATTCCTGATAATGCTGAACTAATGGCAGGAACCTATTATCTTAAGATAACCTCTGATAAATCGCTTTCAGCAAATCCAACAGTAACTTTGGATGCACAGGGAACAAACAACGATGTAACCGATGCGGCAACAGTTTCTGCGGGAGGCAATGACTATTACTATGTAAGAACAATTGTAAGTGATGCAGCAGCAGATGGAACTGTACTGGAAGATGTTTCTGTAACTGGAACTGATGATTTTGGTAATACTGCAACAGATGTA
>JAHJBR010000146.1 GCA_018813445.1 Microcaldota archaeon
ATTCGCATGCGCAGCAACCTTATCAAGATTCGCCTGCCTCATTTTGAATATTTCCCTGCTCCCTATACTCGGAGCCTTTCCATTTGTTTGAACCATGAATATCACCAACTTATTGTCCTTGACAACATCTCCCGCAACATACGGAATTTGCAACAAATTGCTTTCGCAATTTTCGATAGTTTTTCTTAAAGGAAAAAGCTGAAAGAAAAAGTTTGGATATTCTTCAAATTAACAAAGAAAGAATCCAATAATCAGGGGTATTAGCAGTGTCGGGCGGCTAGCCCAAAAGAAGAAGCAAGAGTGCAGCTGAGCATTCAGAATAAGTTTTTTTCATTTTCTCTGCTGCGTACATAGTTTTAATTTATGAACTAAAGTATTTTTAAAGTTTATGCATCTCGTCTGCAAAAAATTCCTGCAAAATCACGCAATCATTTAAAAGCTATTGTGTTATACTATACAAGACCCAAGGTGGTATCATGGCAAAGTACCTTATTGCAAGACAGCTATCAGGAAAGAAGATAATAACGAACGACGGAGAGGATTTCGGAAGGCTAGTTGACATAAACATCAACGAGCTTACAGGCAAGATTGAGAATCTTGTTGTGGAACCAAACCCCGACAGTGATGGAGCAAACAAGCTCAAAAAAGAAGATGGGATGGTGCACATCAACTACGATGCAGTCACTGCAATTGGTGATTATGTAATAGTTGAGAAGCGCAACGTTTCTTACGAATAATTTTTAGTTTAATTCTCTTCAAAAGATAGACTTAAAATTCCACAAGGTTAATTCTATTTATGGCCCTTATTGCGGGAATAGATGAAGCTGGGAGAGGCCCACTAATTGGCCCGTTAGTAATAGCCTTGTTTAGCTGCGCAAGCGAACAGGAAGCAGAACTCAATAAGCTATGTCAAAAAGATTCCAAACAGCTTACTCCTGCAAAAAGAGAAGAGATTTTCGATAAATTAAGGCATCTGGGAAAAATAAATTTCGTTGAAGTGGAAGCAAAAAAGTTAAACGAACTGATGAAATCCCAGTCCCTCAATGATATAGAAGCAATGTTCATGGCCAAGCTGATAAAAACTATTTCATCTGAAGCAAGCGTTAAAATCGATCTTCCGGATAGGTATTCCTGGGTTTTTGCAAGAAGAATGAAACGCTTTGGAGTTGAAAAGTATGAAGCAGAACACAAGGCTGATGAAAACCACCCAGTGGTTGCAGCAGCAAGCATCTGTGCAAAAGTAATCCGAGATAGGAAAATAGCTAAAATAAGGGCCGAAGTAGGGGAGTTTGGCTCAGGCTACCCTGGAGACAAAAAAACAAGAGAATTCATTTCCACTAAAGAAAATTTGAAAAAGCTTAAACCTTATCTAAGAACCAAATGGAAAACTCTTGAAACAATACAGCAAACCAAATTGGAATTAGAGGACTAATTGCTTAAAGAATAGAAAATCCTCTGAATAATTGTAATTAAACTCAAAATTCCCGCAATCGCAATAACTACTATCGCATATTCCCCAAATCCTAAAACCACAAGTACAAAACCCACCATAATAAGCAGTACTCGTTCTGTTCTTTCCAGAATACCAGGCATTTTCAAGGCCCTTGCATGCTCCAGAATCCCACTATGCTCAGAATAAGCCTTTACAAAGCTGGTCATTCCTGTCCCAAAGAACAAAAGAATCAGAAGCCAGGTTTCCCATTCCAAGTACAGCGCAGGAACAACCATCCCAAACATCGCCAGAATAATGAAAAACTCGACTATTCTATCCGAAACACCATCCAAAAATGCTCCTTTCTTTGTCTGCATATTCTTTGCCTTTGCAACTGCACCATCCACTGCATCGGAAAAAAGTGCCAATGCAAAAAACCCAAAAGAAAGCCATGCATTTTGAGAATAAGATGCAAATCCGCAAACTGCAAAAATTACTGAAAGAATAGTGATTGTATTGGGGCTGATCGGAATCCATCCAAATAGCTTCTGAATCAGCGTAGATGCTTCTTTTCCAATTCCACTTTCCTTTATCATATTGTTTCACTATTGGTTTATTGTTATCAGACGCTGTTGACCTTCACAAACCCAAGGGGGAAACCATATACCACTTATTCTGAAGGTTTCCCCCTCAGGTTCTTGTGGTCCTCCCGACTCCCCTTTCCTCATAGTTCGCAGTTACCAACCTCATTTTAATATTAATCAGACGCTGTTGACCTCATCCCCTAAACCGCAGGGGGGACACCCCCCTTCAGTTCGAGGGTTCCTCCAGATTCCCCCCGATTTTTGAGATTCGGTTCTTATTATTAGTATCAGACGCTGTTGACCTCATCATGTATTTCAGAGGTTGTTCATGTCATCATC
>JAHJBR010000147.1 GCA_018813445.1 Microcaldota archaeon
ATCTTTCACACCTTATAATCAGTTTACTTATATTATATTGAGAAATAAAGAGTATAAAAACTATCTGGTAAGTGCTTAATGATGCTTCAAAAACAGCAATAGTAGTACGAGTGGTTTTAAACGCATTGTGATTAGTAAAGAATATGGCTAAGATCAAGATTTCAGACGAAGCACTTCCTAGGTGGGAGAAAAGCTATTCCATAATTGGAAATCATTCAGGGATTCAGATTTGCACATGGACAAAAAAGGCCTTGCGCGGGAAAGGAGTCTGTTACAAGGAAAAATTCTATGGAGTTGATTGCCATAGGTGCGCCCAGATTTCTCCTGCGCTTGCATGGTGCCAAGAAAACTGCATATTCTGCTGGCGTCCAAATGAATGGATGGAAGAAATAAAAATGAAAAACAAGGATGTGGATGAACCGGCTGAGATTATTGAACAAGTGGTTGCTCAAAGAAAAAAACTAGTTTCAGGATTAAAAGGAGCAGAAGATGCAGATAAAAGGAAATGGGATGAGAGTTTTTTTCTTTTTCCTTCCCATTGGGCCATCTCATTATCTGGGGAACCGACCCTTTATCCAAAGCTTCCTGAAATGGTAAAAGAGCTTAGGAAGCACAAGGAGGTCAGAAGCATATTCATTGTTTCGAATGGGCAGGAACCAAAAATGATTGCGGAACTTGCAAAAGAAGATGCATTGCCCACCCAGCTTTACATAAGCTTGGATGCTTCTGACTCAAAAATGTTTGAAAAAGTGAATAAGCCAAAATACAAGGATGGGTGGAAAAGGCTGAATAGAACGCTTGCACTTCTCCCTAAATTGAAATGCAGGAGAGTAATAAGATACACTCTAATAAAAGAAGTGAATGATGCTGAAAAGTATTTGGAAAAATTTGCAGATATTTTTGAAAAAAGCAAAGCAGATTTCATTGAGATAAAGGGTTACATGTTTTTAGGTGATTCTAGAAAAAGATTGGTTTTTGAGAATATGCCTATGCATGAATATGTGAAAAAGTATGCTGAAAAAATTGTGAAACTGCTTCCTAACTATAGGATTGAGGATGAAGATTATCTCTCAAGGATTGTCCTGCTTAAAAGAAAAAACTCTTATTATGAAAATAGAATAAAAGCACAAAATCGCGCTACGCGATAACTAAATAGGTGGCTTAGGTCGCATTTGCGATTTGGTGCGCATCTTCAGCTGTGCTGGAGAGCTGGCTGTTCAACAGAACAGACGGATTAGAATGGAACCTAATGCTTGACTATAGAAATTCTAATACAATAAAAAAGATTAAGATGTGGCCTGTTCGATCTTCTTCTCCAAGATTTGCAGGAATTCTGCCCACAACTCCTTGTGGTTCTTGAAGTTGGAGATGAATGGATTAAGAAGGCAAACCCTTAGCACATCCACACTGCACACCTTCTCCCATTCCTCTTCTGGAATTCCCAAGCGCTTCACGAATTCCTTGGGTGCATCCCCGTAATCCGGTATGGCCAATGAAGTATGGGAAGTAATCCAATCGTTCCTATATACTGGGCCGCTTGTATATGAAGATTCAGCATATATTTTGGAATTGAGCTCGTTCATCTTTTTCAAATCCGTGTTTCCTTTCTCATTGAATGCCATGCAAACAATATTGAAATCTGGAGTGAGCACTAAAGGCTGCACCAAGTATTCTTTTCCATTTACGGTTAGGCTTTTCGTATCCAGCACTGCCTTGGTGAACATCTGCGCAGCTTCGATGCTTCTTCCTATTATTTCTCCATATCCAGTTATGTTCAAAGGAATCAGGCGATGGGTTGTCCAAACCGCTGCTGCAGTCGCCCCTGCTTTTGAGCCTTCCATTATATATGCGCCCAAAAGCGAAGGTGAATCTTGTCCTGATTCAAATACATAGGCTGCAAAATAGGAGATCAAGTCCAAAATCCTGCGGTCTTTTATTGCGATTCCTCCAGCCGCATAAGGAATATAGCCCATTTTATGCGGATCAATAGTAATTGAATCTGCTTCAGGGAAGGCTTTGTATGATTCATAAATCTCTTTTGAAGGATATTCATGATCTCCTACAAAAACCTTGTCTGCAAACACACGTTTTTTCAATTCATCATAGCCCAAGAAATGGCTTTTTTCATCTAAATAAAGCGCCCTGGAATATCCACCATAGGCTGCATCAATATGGAAATAGAATGAAATTCCCTTTTTCTCATATTCATCACGGACTTTTGCGATTTCCGCAACCTTATCCACTGAGCCTTCTTCAGTAGTTCCTACAACTGCAACTACTGCAATTATTGGGATTTTCTTTTCCGCGTGCTCATCTATGGTTTTCCTTAAAATTCCAATATCCATGTGAAAATTGTTGTCCACTTGCACTTCTATGAAATTGTTTGCCCCGATTCCCAGAATATCTGCACCTTTTACCCAGGAATAGTGCTTGGATTGTGGAACTAAAACTACTCCTAATGTTCCTTGGCCCACCCCAGTTCCACGTACTTTTTCACTTCTTATTTTTTCAAAGTCCCCCTCTTTCTTAGC
>JAHJBR010000148.1 GCA_018813445.1 Microcaldota archaeon
AGTTCAAGAAAATAGTCAAGGAAGCCAATATACAGATCAAGTAAAAATATATTCAGCGTAGGCCCGGGGGATGGATGAAGGGTACCTCCCTTGGGCCTATGTAACACATTAACCTATTCTATAAACTATGAACAAACTATCAGAAGTTCTTGACAGAATAGTATCAGGAGTCACGGTGGTAACTACCTCAGTGAGCGGGAACCCTTTTGGTATGACTGCTTCCTGGGTAGCTCGTGCATCAAATCAACCATTTATGATTTCAGTGAGTATTTCTCAGAAAAGTTTTACTCATGATAAGCTAAAAGAAAGCAACTTTTTTGGATTAAATCTAATGAGCTGCGAATCGAAAAAGAACACCCTTAATTTTGGAAAAAAGTCTGGAAGATATATTAATAAATTTGAAGGTGTAGAATTCAAATATTCCACCCACTGTAACCCAATTTTTTCAAAGGGAATTGTGGCTTTTTTGGATTGTAAAATAGTTCATAGTTTGAAAGCCGGTGACCACACACTTTTTTTAGCTGAAGTGCTTGATGGTATTCTCGGTGAAAATGAAGACCCACTAGTTTATTATCGTAAAAACTTCAGTCAGATACAAGGAAGTTCGTTGTAATGCTTATGAATAAATGCAGAGAATTCAAATGAAAAAAGCCGAAAATAACAATTTCCCGCGGACTGTCGATAAAGCGTTAAGAATGTTGGACGCTTTAGCTGAGGCTGATGGCCCGCAAGGAATATATGAACTGGGGAAAAAGTTATCTATCAACAAAAGTACGACTTACAGGATACTGCGCGCTCTATTTAACCATGGTTACGTAATACAAAATCCTCAAACAGCTAAATATGAGTTGGGCTACAAGGTGTTGAAATTAAGTCATTCTCTGTTGAAAAAAAAGGGTGTAAGGGAGATAGCTAGGCCCTTATTGGAAAAATTAGCAAAGGAAACATCGGAGACGGTAGGTCTCGCCATGTTGGACGATAACGAGGTTGTTTATTTGGACCAAGTGAATGGAGGGGAAGTCATACGGCTGGATTTCCGTTTAGGTTCGCGGTGGCCATTGCATGCAACGGCTGCAGGAAAGGCGTGTATGGCATATATGGATCATGAGCATGCGAAAAGAATAATGACGAAAAAAAAGCTTAAATCATATACTGAGTTTACTTCCACAGACCCAGAAGAAATATTTGAAGAACTAAAGTTGGTTAGAAAGAATGGATATGCTTCAAATAATGGCGAATTTCAAAGAGAGATTAAAGCTGTTGGCGCACCAATATTGAATGCTGATGAAAGACCAGTAGGGGCAGTTGTGCTAGCAATCCCTAGAGAAAGATTTCCAGAGGACATGATTCCAGTGTTTGGTGGTAAAGTGGCGTTTATAGGCAAAGAGATATCAAAGATGATGGGAACATAGAGCCGGTATAGTATTTGAGAGGGAAAAACGTATGAGCAACAAGCGCACAAACATCAAGGTTCTAGGTATTTCTGGTAGCCCAAGAATTGGTAATAGCAGTTATTTATTATCAATTGCCTTGCAGGCTGCTCAAAAGGTAAACAACGAATTAGTATCCATTGATTCTTATTCCTTTAAAGGAAAAAAATTTGGACCTTGCGTGGCGTGTTTCAAGTGTGGGGAGGAAAAAACTTATGGCGAATGCACTATTAAAGATGATTTTCAGAAGCTTAGGGATAAATGGCTTGAGGCTGATGCGATCATTTATGCTGTCCCAGTATATCATCTTTCTATACCAGGACAGATGAAATGTTTTATTGACCGGCTCGGTAATACTGTAAAAAAGATTAGAAATGTACCGGCGCCCAAGTTTATGAAAACAGTCGGTGCCATTGCTCAGGGGATGCACTTCTTTGCAGGACAAGAATTGACAATATCTTTTATATTGCACCATGCAGTGCTCATGAATTGTATTCCAGTATCAGGTGATGGATGGCAATCCTATTTAGGCGCTGCAGGATGGACTGAAGCACAACGAGATCGTGACTCTATCGGAAAGCTATATGGTGCATCGGATAGAGATGCAAATATAGCAGTTCAAGCCGCGGGTTCTTTGGGCCAACGAGTTACTGAAATGGCCTTTATTATACGGCAGGGTATTGCCAATGTTGACACAACTTTTTTCCCAGACAAGTCTTATACTCCTGTGCTTGAGATATAGTAATTGGGGTTATGTAAGAAATGTAAACGAG
>JAHJBR010000017.1 GCA_018813445.1 Microcaldota archaeon
CCTAAGATGATATGCATGATGTAGTTTAAATAGCTTTTGTCGTTTTTGTGTTTTATACGAGAGGAAAGTGGCGCAAATTAGAAATTGATGGCAGAAAGTCACAGTAAAATTAATTTGCATTAAATGAATCAAGTTGATCAGAATTTATGAAATGGAATAACAAGATTACGATAGATTAAGGTGTAAGAAATTTAAACAGCTAGCAATTTTGTGTGCATTAGAATAAAGCTATTGGAAAAAAGAAATCTAATACAATGAAAAAATAATTATTTTACTTTTATTGCGAATTTCCCAGGTGCATTTATTTCTGTAAATTGTGCAATTTCGCTTTTTTCAGGAGAAAGAATAATTATTTCCCCACTGAACTTGTCCGTGAAATCAGTTCCTTGGCATTTTGGACAAACCTTTTCTTCAGTTAATAGCATCCTGCAGTTTCTACATGCGTGCATATTTATTCACCTTTTTTTGCTGGCTTGTCTTTTTTCTGGACTTTCTTTTCGCTTGCAATCCATTCATCTTTTCCAAGTCCTTCTGCCCGCATAGTCAATCCAACCTTAGTATCATTTACTGAGGATTTCATGCTAATGGTTGAAACTTTTACATAGATTATGTCTCCTTTCTTTATTGCGCGTTTTCCTCTTGAGGAAAGATTCTTGTTCTTCTTATCATAAAAGAATTTTTCTCCTCCGATTTGGGAAAGGTGGAGAAGGCCGTCCAACGGACCTATTCCTGCGAATGCTCCGAATTCCACAATCTCTTTTACTTCTGATTCAAAAACTTCATTTACGGATGCATTGAAAACTAATGCGTTGAATTTTGTGGTGTAATATACATTGGAGTCTCCGGGAACCACTATTCCTTTTCCAACTATTTCCACATCATCTATGCTTAGTATTAGTCCTAAATTTTTTAGGATTCTTCTTTCATAGGATTCGCGCAATACTTTTTTCGTTGCTTCTGTAATGTCCATGGAAAGAAGATTCGCGGGTATGCATGCCTTGTCCTCTACGTTGACTAAATAGTACATAAATTAGCACCTCTTCGTTATTGAATTTCTGTGAAAAAGGTTTAAATAGCTGCGCATTTGGCTTCAACTAAGGCAATTCAGATAGTTTGCCCTTCATTGATTCCGGGTCTGGGTGCGATTCGCATGCATAACCCATTGCATGAAGCGCCTTTTTCCGGTCACCTGCAAGAGAATAATGCATCGACGCTAAGGAAAACATTATGCACCTTACGCAATCTGCATAATCCTCTAGTCCTGTGCCCAAATGAATTTTTGGTTTTTCCAAATTTGCAATGGAGATGTTGTTAAAAAGCTCGAATCCCACGATGATTTCCTTGATTTGAATATCAACAACATGCTCCTTGCTTTTGAAGATTGCAGAGAGTTCGCGCCAGTCCATATTTTTGGCCTGTTTTCCTAGAAGAAAAAATGAGAGCCCTGCTCTTTCATGGTTTCCTGCTTTTGCTGCAAGCCAACCTGCATTCCATAAATATACTGCCCGTCCACCTGAAGTAGGCGCAAGAGTTGCAGCGAGAAAGGTAAATTGCGAAGCTGATTCAAAATCCTTTTTATCCAGTGCGCGTTTCATTGCCTCCAAGGCCGTATTAAGAGTACGTCTATTTAGCTCAGGATCTTCTTTTAAAACTGGAAAATCCGTTATTGTTCTTGTGCCTTTTTGAACTGGCGGCTGAATAGGTTTTTGAATTAATTGCTTTTTCATATTGTACACCTTTTGATAAATAGTGTTATTAATTATAGTATAATGTATTTAAGTATATGGTTTGAATTAAAAAACAAATCTTTCAAATCAGATTATGCTTTTTGGAACTTCGGGAATACGCGGAAATTATGGAAATGAAATAACTCCGAAATTATCCATGGGAATAGCCAATGCTTTTCCTAATTCCAATGAAACGGTTGCTATTGCTTCTGATCTAAGGGAAACTTCGGACATTCTGAAAAAGGCTGCGATAAGCGGAATAATTGCAAAAGGCGCAGATGTTGTTGATTTGGGAGAGGTGCCGACTCCTACTTTTGCATTCTATACTCAAAAAAATAAGTGCAGGGGAATAATGATCACTGCAAGCCATAACCCTTCAGAATACAATGGACTTAAGCTATATAGAAATGGAAGGGAAATTGGAAAAAATGAGGAAAAGGAAGTAGAAGAAAAATACGCAAAAGGAATAAAGCCTGCGAAATGGGATGAAGTTGGAAAATATTCCATTTATGAAAACTCGGTTCAGGACCATATCGCGATGATTGAAAAAAATGTTGATATGGACGCGATAAGAAAGGCGAAATTAAAAGTTGTTTTAGATTGCAACGGGGTTGGAAGCAGAATAACTCCTTTGCTTTTAGAAAATTTAGGATGCGAAATTATTGAGATAAATAAGGTGAAAAGAGGATTTCTAAGGCCTTCTGAACCAAATGAGGAAAATTTGAAAGAATTGTGCGACACTATGAAGAATATTAATGCAAATTTGGGGATTGCGCATGATGGGGATGCGGATAGGGCAATATTTGTTGATGAAACAGGGGAGCTTGTTGGTTTGGATGTGCAGTTTGCAATTGCAATAGAAAAAGAACTTGAAAGGAAAAAGGGAAAAATAGTAAGCACAGTTGAAGCAAGTTTGCTGATTAAGGAAACGATTGAAAGAAATAAAGGAGAAAATGTTGTTGTTGCTGTAGGAAGCACATATGTAAGCGAAACAATGGAAAAGGAAAAAAATGTAGTATTCGGAGGCGAACCTGCAGGGGAATTCATTTACAAGGATGGGGTGAATACTCCAGATGGAATAATGGCTGCTGCTAAATTTTTAGAAATATGTGCACAAACCAGGCTTTCCGAACTAAAGAGGAAATACAAAACC
>JAHJBR010000149.1 GCA_018813445.1 Microcaldota archaeon
CTGCAAATACCCTAACTGGTCACCTAAGAAATCCTGCATTCTATACATACCATCTGCAAAAGCCCTGGCTTTTCTACTGGTTCCTGCGTAATTTGCAGCCATTGCAGCAACATAAGAATAGAGAGCAAGGTCCCATGATGCATTTGCACTCGCAGCATCCCCTCCATACCTATAGTAATTTCTGAGAAGGAAATTAGCCCCGAAAAACCTTCTAAGTGCCTCAAGCTCTTTTTCATCATCCATGCTTTTCTTCACTTTTTTCGCGAACCTTGGATCTACTCCTTCTGCGATGGCTATGAGTTGCGTGGGAAGCGTTTGAAATCTACCTTCTATTTCTTTAGCCATTGTATTAAGTGCTCCTGGTTGGTATTTGAGACCCTCCATAATCATTGAACTACTACAGCTCAGTGCGGTTGTAAGTGCCTCTAGTTGTTCAGAATACCTAAGTTTTTCAGCAGCTTCGTTTGCTGTTTTCGCACCTTGCATTAATCTCATAAGTCCTGAAATGTAATCGTCCATTAGCTCAGGAACATTACAATTAGGTGCCTTTTCATCCAATCTCTCCAACCCGAGATAAGCAACACCCATATGTCCTGCAAGGGATATTTCCACAGTGCTAGTGGTTACACCGTCAAAGTAATTTACTCTTCCTTCAGTAAGTGCCTTTTTCCCCACTAACTTGAAAATTTCACTATCACTCATACCTGCTTGTTTTGCCGCAATTGCCATGAGCATAGCGCCTTCAAGCTTGCTAGATAATTCTGCTTCCTTAACCGGATCTTGTTTTTTCTTGTCACTCTGAAAGAATTTCATTATTGCACGTGCATCCATACCTCTAGTTCTGTACCATCTTGAATCAGCATAGGATAAACCACTATCAACCATCAATTTTTTGAAATCAGAAACACTAATATCTCTATTCACATTGTATGCCTGAAGGAATCTTTTGAGGAGCTGTTCATCAACCCCCATTAACTTAGACAAGTCTGTACAATTGAGTTTTGGTTCTTCTTCAATTTTTTTAGGTCTTATAGTAGGTCCACCCATAGTTTCACCATCTTCCTATTTTTTATCACTCTTAATCTTTATAAAACTAATGAAAAGTAGCGCAATTACGATTATTCCAACAACTCCTGCAATTATCGCAAGAGATGGATCAGTAAAGCTCTTTTCCACTGTTTCCTCAGAAACCACATTTATCGTCTGATTATTCTGAATAGAAATAGGTTCAGCCTTATAAGTAATTTCAGCTTCCCCGTAATCAGCAGGATTATTCTTATCCATAACCTTAAGCATATATTCTCCAGATTCATCCACTGATACGAAATTATAATATGGTAATGTAACGCTCTTCTCAAAACTATTTATCTGCACTTCATTTTTGAAAAAATAGAATTTCAAGTCCTTTATCATTCCCTCCTGCCCATCTATTCTAAATTGCAATTCTCCATCTTCAGAGGAAGCAGTAACATTCAAACAAAAACCAAAAGAAAATAGAATCAATAGTGCAAGAGCAATCTTTTTCATCAGATTGGAAATCTGAAAATAGGAACCACGTGCAATTTCCAATTCTGAAAAATTTTCGCAAGAATTTTTCATGAGGTAGATTCCTTAGCATCTTTTATAAACCTATATTGCATACTCATCCAGCAATTTAGGCACATGCACTTCGTAATTATTTTCCAGAACTTCTTTCAATTCATTGCCCTTTTCTCCATGCGCAAGAAAAATCCTTTTCAATCCTTTCATTCCTTTAATGAATTGAAGAAGCTCATTCCTATCCGCATGCCCAGAAATCCTTATATTCTCTACTTTCATTTCTAATTCAAGCTCATTTTTCCCTATGGTTATCTTCTTTTCCCCTTCCAATAATTTCCTTCCTAAAGTTCCTTCCGCCTGATATCCGATAATGATTAGTTTGTTTTTGGGATCAGCATGCATTCTATCCAAATAGAGTAGCGCAGGCCCACCAAGAAGCATCCCGCTGGTAGTTATGATTATTGCTGGTTCTTTGAAAACATCTGAGCGGTTCTTACTCTTTGGGGCATGGAAAAATTTGC
>JAHJBR010000018.1 GCA_018813445.1 Microcaldota archaeon
CCTTTGCAAAAAATTAGTAAAACTTTTTATATTATGTGGGAGACTGCTATTTAGGTGTTTTGATGGGTGTGCCTTGGGCAAAGAGAAAAGCCAAAAGCTTCGAATCAGAAGAACAGTCTGTTCCATCAAACATAAAAGTGCAGATTGCAGGCAATTTCAAACACACGAAAAAACCCGTATCAAATCCAATTTTGTTATCCAGGAATCAACGACAACCTACCTTAACAACCCATTCCACTATTAATTTAGACCATGGGTCAGGTACACTGGTTAAAATGAACAAAAAGGCCCTTCAAATGAAAGCCGGCAAGAGCAAATCTCATTCGAAGACGAGTCCATCAAGGTATAAGAGTCCTTCTTTGAATGCACTTGAGAAGATTTGGAAGAAACCGAGTGTGAGAAGAGCTGAAATCCTAACAATGAATGATGATCTTTTTGCCCGCAGTCTTGATAGCATTTTCATAAAGGATGTGCCGGTGCAGATGAAATTCGCGAAAACCCATCCAATGGATTATTTTACTTTAGGCGTAAGCTGGGTCCTTAGGCAGTTGCTCTCGCGCAAAACCGAGATGAAGGCCATGACATTGAGGCAATATGCCGAACACAAGGGACATACATTCGACAATGGCCATGTGAATATCTGGAGCCTTGCCGCAGCCTTAGACGTTGATCGTAAGAATGTTTATTATGAAGGCAAGGGCTATTCAGTCAAACCTGTTGATGGGGCCGTGGTGCTGAAATATTCAAAGGGCTGCGAGCCTTTTAGGCCTGAACTGCGAAGGAATGAGGATGGAGAACTAGAATTGTATTATTTTGAATAGATTATGGGTAAAAGATTAATCCAATATTTCTATTTCCAACAAACCCATAAGAACCGTATATTTACAGATGATCCAATGAAGGAATTAAAAACCATGTAGTAGCAAATACTTTCGGGTGTTCCTATGAATGCATATAGACGGGCCGAAGATTTTTCTAAATTATATAAAGATAAAAGCGCTGAGGATCTTATTCCTGGTCTTCGTGGTAATGAATTTCGGGCCAGTACGCCCAAGCAGGATGTGGCAAGACTGCAGGCATTTCTTAATGTTTATCAGAATGCTGGATTAACTGTGGATGGAATTTATGGTTCAAGGACAAAGGCGGCAGTAAAAGCATTGCAGGATTCTTTAGGTGTCAATCAAGATGGTTTTTTCGGTTCTGCTACGCTTGCTGCATTGAAGAAAATCAAACTAGCTGCTCGCGAAATTACTCCAGCAAAAACGATGAAGAACGCATTGAATGTTCCTGAATTCAAACCGGCAGGCCGCTGGGAGGGTTTCAGAACTCTGTTCAGGATCGCAGACAATGGAGATCTTCTCATAACTCCTCCACCAAAGACAGCAGCCATAAGAACCGCTGGAGGTGCAGTACCTGCATATGGCCTTACCCATGAAAATGCTGAGGCATTCCTAAAAAGATTTACATCAATAGGTTTGCCGGTTGAAATCCTCAAGGGCCTGACAGACCAGGGCGGACTATGTTCTCTGCACAAATATGTGCGATTTTGCGGTGATCTTTATTCCCTTAGTGAAGCTCGCGATGGTGCCGGTCACCTTCTTTATAAAGGCACAAAAATAAAGGATCCGGAATCCATTAATCCCATGGAATTCAGGAAATCAATTCTTGGCGAGAACATATGGTGGTGGGACTGGGACGGGAGCAAGTCAGTGGCAAAATTCGTGGGGTCATTTGAAACTCTGCCCGACATACATTTCGCGAATTGGAAATCCGGTTCTCAAAAATGATTCATGGAAATTAAATTTTTTATCTAGAGTAGATTTTTATGAGAATGCTAGGTATTTTTGCTTTGGTGCTGCTTGCAGGATGCTGCAGTTTTTCAGGAGAAGCCTATGAAACATACAATGGCACGGTGGAAAACAAGAACTTTGCTGCATTCCAGGTTCTTTATGGAGACATAGTGAACAGCAGCAACGTAGCAGTAAATGAAATGCATGGAAACATTTACAGTGGAAGCAATATTGCAGTAGAAACGCTCTATGGGGATATATATGGTGGGGAGAATGTTGCAGTAGAGCGTCTTTACGGAGAAGTGAAAACAAACAGCAGCACGATAGAAGTGGGCAATATTTACAGCCAATAATTACAATATTTTTCATTTTGCATAACATTAAATTCTTTTCAATTCAAATATAATTATGGATCAGAAGAGATTTAATGTTCCAAAACAGCTTACTGCAGCGATACAATGGGCTTTCAAAAAACCAGGAAGCAGAGTGTGGGCAGTCAAGCTTTTGGATGGGAGTAGAATGCCAATTGTTAGGTTTACTAAGGATGGCCAGGACCATATATTCGATCCAGGAAAAAATAAGGAGTATACTGATGATGCGTTTGCGAAGATCAAAGAGGTTGCTGGATTGGAAATGCATCCATTCTGGGAGCTTCCGGAGTTCAGCTTTTTTAATATAATAAGAAGGAACATCCCTGCTTTCGGGCTTTTTGGGGCACCGAGATTCAATACAGAAAAACAGCAAGCTTACACTCATACTGGAATTGATACATATGGACCTTTGGAAACACCGCTTGTTGCTCCTTTGGATGGAAAGGTTACAAGGATCTGGTCTCACAGGCGTGCAGGGAACGTGATAGTTCTCAGTGCTAATGGTTTATGCATGCGCTTCCTTCATTGCGGCAGATCTAGCGTGGATGAAGGCGCAAAAGTATTCCAAGGAGAAAAAATAGGCGAACTAGGGAACACTGGAAATGCACTTTATGCAAGGCCATGGATATTAAGTGGAAATGGCGAACTAGGGAAATCACATCTGCATTTTGAAGTAAGGGATGCTAGCGAAGTTGGTAAAGCGCACAATCCTCTTGCTCTCATAGAATCAAAGCAGATTGCTATTCCAGTAAATATCCTGATGTTAGCCTAGCGAAAGGTTTAAATATGGTATTTGGGATTGGAACACCCATGGTCGTATTTCAAGGTATTACTATTCCAACTGAAGCACTAGTGCTCTCGGGGTTATGCGGATTTTCAGCATTGTTCTTACTTTTTGTAATTGCTGCATATATTTGGTCCAAGCAATCAGAAAGCGAACAGGAAACAGGATCAAAAGAAGATTTTCAGCATCCAATAAAGGAAGAATTAGCTGAACCAGAAGTTAAAGAAGCAGCCGAACCCATAAGTAACCAACCAATAGAAAAGGAAGAAAAAACAATTCCAGATGATGAATCGGTAGAGGATGAAGATGAAAAGAAGGTAATGCTTGCACTTGTGGTAACTTCACCTAAGAAATCCATGTGGAAACCCAATGCAAAAAAAGGCATATTCAAAATCTCAAAGAAAAAGAGGAACTAAAATGCGCAAACTCCAGAAAACAAAAAAGCAAAAAATTCAAATAGAAGATAATC
>JAHJBR010000150.1 GCA_018813445.1 Microcaldota archaeon
TAAAGGAATCGTTGGGTGGGCAATAAATGATGTTGTGGTGCACTCAAGAAAACACAATGTCATTGCCATTAAAAGTAATGTGGTCGCAGATTTTGAAGGAGATGGGATTATTATTGCGACACCAACTGGATCAACTGGATATGCCTATTCGGCGGGAGGAAAAAGAATGATGCATAGTGAGGAAAAAATACAGATTGTTCCCATTTGTCCATATTTAAGGAAAGTTAAATCACGAATATTGAGTAAGAATAAAATTGTGAGAGTAAATATAGGTGGAGAAGCTGATTTGATTATAGATGGACAGAAAATCATCAAAGTTAATGGAAATAATATTGAAGTTAAGGCAGATAAAACAATAGATTTTGTAAAGGTGAATTAATGGAAGATATTATTTCTAAAAAAGAGATCGTGCTTAATGTTAGTGTTTCTGGAATACGGCAACGACAATATTTCAATGTAAAAAAAGAAGAGACTGCTTTTGGTACAGTGGTGTTTCTTGCTCCGAAAAAAGACCTTCCTTTAAATTCCCTTATGCAGGCTGCGGAGCAAACTGGTGTACCTGTAAAGAGCAATGGGCAATGGCTTTTTCCAAAAGGTAAAGGTTTGAAGGATTTTACTTCTGTTAAATAGTGATAAGTAGATAAGTTTTGTTAAATGTACTATAGTACATATGGATAGTACTTTTTAACAAGATATTTTAAACCATTCAGAGAAAAACAAATATGGAACGCATCAGTCTATTTACTCATAATGAAGAAAAAATTGAACATTGTGGGGTTGTAGGTGTATACTCTAAAAAAGGGAAAAGTGTTGCTCCTATTCTGTACAAAGCGATGCTTGCACTCCAACATAGAGGCCAAGACGCTGCAGGTTTTGCAATCTGGAATGGAAAGGAGCTTGTAGAACGAAAAGGAATGGGATTAGTAAATGAGATATTCAAAGATGATGATTTACGTTTAGAAGGTAAAGTAGGAGTTGCACATACAAGATACCCGACAACTGGATTGTGTTTAATAAGTGATGTCCAACCATTCAAAAAATCCAATATAGCAGTTTCTCATAATGGTCAAATATCTAATTACCTGAAAGTGCGCACTAGTTTAGAGAATCAGGGGATTTCTTTTGTCTCAACAGTAGATTCTGAGATAGTTGTTCACTTCCTTCTTGAAAAACTAAAGAAAGGACTCACAATTAATGAATCTATAAAAGAGTTTATGGAAATTTCAGATGGATCATATGGGATAAGTGCTATAGTTGAAGGTGAATTAATTGCTTTTAGAGATCCACATGGAATAAAACCTCTTGTTTGGGGTGAGAATGAGGATTTCATAATATTTGCATCAGAAAGTGTGGCGCTTGATGTGAATCAAATCAAATTAATGGGAGATGTCCAACCCGGTGAGTTGGTATTGGTAAAAAACAATGTGATTACGCGTGCAATACTTGTAAAAAATACCTATGCCACATGTATGTTTGAATATGTTTATTTCGCACGACCAGATAGTATTATCGATGGAAAGTGTGTAATGGATGTGAGAAAACGTTTGGGTGCTGAACTTGCAAAGGAACATCCTGTAGATGCAGATATTGTAATCGATGTTCCGGATAGTGCAAGAAGTGCGGCTGCCGAATATGCCAAAACCCTTGGTATTGAATATTCTGAAGGTTTGATAAAAAATAGGTATGTTGGGCGTACTTTTATAATGCCAAATCAGGAAAAACGAGCAGCTTCTGTGAGAGTAAAATTAAACCCTGTACATAGTGTGGTTTTTGGAAAACGAGTGGTCATTGTGGACGATAGTATAGTTCGTGGGACTACTTTACGTGAAATAATTAACCTGATAAGAACTGCTGGTGCTACGGAAGTTCATGTAAGAATTACCTGCCCACCAATAAGGGCCCCTTGTTTTTATGGGATTGACATGTCAACATATAAAGAACTCTTGGCGCATGGGAAAAGTGTGAATGAAATAAAAGAATTTCTAAGAGCCGATAGTGTGGGCTATCTTTCTATCGGGAAAATGAAGCAAGCAATTGGGATCCCAGTATGCACTGGTTGTCTTAATGAGGAATACCCAACACAATATGCTAAAAAGCTTGCAGATGAATTAAAAACAAGGTGAAAAAATGGCGGTTGTCACCATATCATTATCTGAAATTATTAAAATCA
>JAHJBR010000151.1 GCA_018813445.1 Microcaldota archaeon
ATCTAGTTCTGACGCTTATATAATGGTAGAGCTTATTGTGTTTCTCTTTAGGAATAAGGTCGGTCTTTGCAGCTGCAATGATGAGCTTGTTATTGAATCGGGTCTCTAATTTATCAACTCTGGTCTTTTCAGGGAAACGTGCATCCACAACTTCTATTGCAACATCTGCAGTACGAAGAAGGTTGATGAGTTCTGAGTAAAACCGTTTTTTTAAATCACGCATAGTTAGATTGGGGTGGATGGGCTTTTATTTGGTTAGGATTATTGGCTCTTCGGCAACAAGCACCGTGTGTTCTGCCTGAGTTACTATCCCATTTCCAGAATCTTTTAAAACTGGGTAAGAAGCAAGTATGCGCTGGGATATCATTTCTTTGAGGGCTGTCCCTACTGCGAGCCTGGAGTTTGTTTTATCAAGCCAACGCTGGGCAAATGGCATGAAAAGGTATTTTTCAGCTATTTCTTCTTGGATTTTCCTGGTTTGTGGCATGCGGAGTGGTTTAGGATTAATGAGTGAGAAAATTTCAACCTGGTCTGTGTCCTGAACTAAACCACTTCCAGTTGTTGCAAATGGTTCGATTGCGAATATATCGCCTTCTTTTAGAGTATATGGGATTTGGGTTTTAACATTTGGAATTTCGACTCCTGCATGTAAAAGCCCTTTTTTTATCATATGGCCAGTTAGATTAGATATTGGGAGGAAGTTATGGGATTTTATTGTATCTTCTATCTTTTCTGAAATAGTTTGGATTTTGGTTCCAGGAGTCATGAGTTTTATAGCTTCGTTAAGGGCACTGATGCTTGCGTTTACAAGTTCTTCGTGATTTCCTGAAAGATCAACAGTGTAGGCTGTATCAGTTGGAGCATCGTTTAACGTCACACCTAAATCGATTTTCACCACATCTGTTTCTCCAAGTGTGATGTCGCAGTTGGTTTCTGGAGTGAAATGAGCTGCTTTTTCATTTATGGATATATTGACTGGAAATGCAGGTTTTGCTTCTTCTTCAAAAATCATTTGTTCTACTGTTTCTGCGATGTCGAGTAAGGATTCACCTATCATTATTAGGCGTTTGCTCTCCTCACGGATTTTCGAGCTTATCTTACCGCTTTGAATGAAGTCTTCTTTGTCTTGTTCTGAAAGCATATATATAATTCAGAAGGGGTTTTTAAGAATCTGTTGGGTGGGCATTCTGATAGCATTGCTCGGCGCGAAGAAGAAGTTCAAAGCTTTTTCTGCCGTTGAATCTTTGGAGGAGTTTGGCAGCGTTTATGTATGCGGCGGCTGCAAAGCCATTGGAATTAGATGTAATAAAACAGGCTGCTGATTTTTCATAAAGAGATGCTGCAATTTTTGGGTGGATTTTTTCTATCACACGGGCTGCATTTTCATATGAACAACCTGCGCGGAAAATAGGGGAACGGGAATCATGTATTGAGGAATCGATTTTTTCAAGGCATTCTGCAGCTTTTTTGAAAAAATCTGAGCATGTCCTTGCTTTTTTGGGGTCTTTTTGGGGATTTTTGATTTCAGAAAGTAGAGTTTTTGCAATGGTGGTGTAAAGACGTGCTGCGTTGCCATAATCTTCATTAAGCTCGAAAGTTTTCGCAAGGGCTGAATATGCTTCTAATGCTTTAGGGCCAGTAAGAGTTTCGTCAACGTGTTCTTCAAGTCGTAGGAGTGCCCGGATTAATGAACCCTCCCTTAGAAGTTTAATGGTGAGATCGATCTTATCTATCCCAAATTTTGCCAAAAAATAGGCCGCCAGAGTTATTGCCTGTTTGAAAGAGGTTGATGGGAGCGGACCTTCGGGAGCGAGTAAGCTATCTCTTAAGGCTTTCAATAAAGGCTTAGAACGCGTTAGTTGATCTAAACCAAGGCGAGTGGAAATTAGTTTATGTGAACCCATGTTTGGATAGGTGGGAGAAGAAATAAAATTGTTACTATTTATATATAAATACATGAGAACTGGAGCGTGTATCATGCTCTTCCTACTTATTCCGAGCGTTTATTGTGTAGACTATTTTTTAGATGAATTTGAAAGGCCTTGGAACACGGAATATAAATGGCCTAATAATTCGAGTGTAGTTGATTATACGTACGTACCACCTTTACAGCCAGGATGGAATTCGTTTGAGCTCCAGAAAAGTCTTGATTCGTTGGTTTTGGAAGAAGTTCGACGAGAAAGTGAAATTACTGAATATGTATCTGGTGCCAAGGCAAACTACTCTAAAGCAGTGTTTTCTTATGAACAAATTGAAGAATTCATAGATTACGGGATTTCGCCTTATTTTTATGATGTGGCCGGCACTTGCCTTTCTTTAGGTTATGGAACTGAGCAGTGTACTTGTGCTTTGCAGGCGTATGAGTATTATGAATGCATGAACATGAGTAAGCAGATAAGAAAGTTCATCGGGTTCAGGCTTTTTTCAGACGGATATTCAAAAGCGTGGGCAAATACTATGGAAAATGCGCTTTTGGCTCTTGAAAAAAGCTCGGATTCTGTTGAGATTGGTTTCAAGAATATGGAAAAAAATCTTGAAAATGCTGAATTTGCAGGCATTTGTGATGAAGATGTTTCGGGTTTTGAAAAATGTGAGAATGGGATATATATCCGAGATGTTCTTGAACAAAATGAATTGGAGGATGAATATGGGTTTGTAGATTTTAGAAATGGTTTACTAGAGGATAGAAGTGAATTGAACAAGGGTGTGCCAAAATTGCAGTTTGCAAATTTAGTAAATATTGTTTGGGGAGATACAGGATTGTTGAGTATACTTTCTGGTGCAGAAAAAGAAATTCAAGAACATTATAATGAATCTCATTTTAGGTGGGAATTGGGTTTAAAGGAATGTGAAGAAGAGATTAGGGTTTCAGAGTCTTTGAAAAAATTCAGTGAAGAACAAGAACTTTGGAGAGTTGATATGGGGGCAGGATTTAGTGATGTTTTGGGCTTTAATGGAGCGCCAATTTCAGATGAACTAGATCATGCAGATGAGTTACTTTCTAATGCACAAATTAAGATTAAGAATGCAGACATAATTTATAAAAACAAAGAAGAAGGTTATCTTAAAAATGCGATGTTGAAGGCAAGCGAAGCAAAACAAGATGCCTCAGAATCATTCCAAGCATATGAACAAGCAATTAAACAAGCTGGAAATGTACGTGATTTGAAAAAGGCTGAGGCATTAGAATGGTTGGAAAAAGTCGGAGTGAAATTCGGTGATGGAGTTTGGCCTGAGAGAGCTAGAGTTCTATTTGAGAATGCTGAAAGCAAAATGAAATTGGGGGAAGAGACAAAAAAAATTGGTATTACATTTACGTATTATAGTGAATCTGTGAAAAGTGCAAAAGAAGCATTTGAAATAGATTATAACGACCAGTATGATACGGATTTTGAATCGATCTACATGTGTAATTTGGCAATGGATTTGATTGAAAGAGCATATGATGACAAAATTGATGTTCTCACAGAAGAAACAATGTTGAGTATTCTGAGCAAATCGAAAAATACAAGTGAATTGCTGTTGGGTTGTCAGGAAGTTGTTAATGGTATAGAGGCAAACGCGATGTATAAGTATTCAGATTTAGAAGATAAACGAAGAGCAGCATTTGACCTTATGGAAAAATGCAATGGTGGGTGTGGTGAAAGTAAGGATTGTTATGATCTGGAATCGAAAGTTGAAGATGGAGAATTAGGCTTAGTATATAATGGGAATATTGCATATCCAAATGCGATAGGATCGTTAGGTAGACTAAGAGTATTATATGTTACAACGATCGGAGATGCAAAGGAAAGTATCGAAAAACAAGTTGAATGTTACTTGAAAACAGAAAGTTTTCTTTTTGTTGAGAATGTGGAACTAGATGGTTCAAGTGAAGTGATGTTCGAGATATTACTTCAGAATGATGAGGATAATAATGGTAAAGACGTGATGTTTAGTGTTAAGTGTCCTATTGAATTTCTTGAAAGTGATCTTGCTTTTGGAGCAGAGAATTTGCGTGGGGTTGCTTGGGTAGATGGTTCAGTTGTGGGGTTCGTAAGGAACATCGCGGCAAAAACTACTGAAAGATTTGTTTTTGAAAAGAGTGTCATAATACTGAATAGTGGAGAATTTGAGATCAAAGCCTATGGAGATGAAATTGGCGGTGCGGATGTTATTGAGATTAAAGAGGTTTATTCAAGTGCAGATATAGACAATTTTGCAGTGCCATTGCATTGGGAAAAATTAAAAATAAATAGTTTAAGTGTGGATATTGAAAATGGTTTTGTCAATCAAAGGCTTCTGGAAGGAACATATGTTTTTGAAGCCGAATATTACAACCCAAGTGCATATCTTACAATTGTAGTATCGAATACAAGTAATGTTATTGGAAGCCGCACATATTACAAGTATGTGATTGAGATAACTCCGGAAATGGATATGGAAAATATTGATTTGTTCCTTGGAATACCTGAAAGCGACTATATCAAATCAAAGCAGGTAATAAGTTTGACTGGAGATAAATTATCTGTAGTTGAAAATGTAAATGGATTTAGTGTACAGGTCGGGCAAATTGAAGTCGGGAGAAAAAATAAATTACAGGTTAGTTATGAGGTAGACAATAGCAGCGCATATGTTGAAAGTGAATTAAATGATCTTAGAACACTTAACCTAAGCGAACAGGCTGACATAATATTGCAGCAGGCAATTGGAGCAATGGAAAGGAATGAAACAAACTTGGCCATTTCTAAAATCCAGGATATTTATACTCAAATAAACAAGGATGAAAAAGATAATGCAAAGTTGTTATCTGAATATTTGAAGATAAAGGAAATTGTTGAGGTTGAATCAATGCAGATAACGAATAGTAATTATCAGGAACTTGAAGGAAATTTTATAGATAGACTCGCAGCCAGATCAGAATATCTTGAGGAACTTTTGGATGAAGTTGCTGATGTGGATTTGAAGGGTAAGGTACAATTATTGTCTGAGTATGATAAAAAATGGCTGCAGAATGAATTGAAAAATTATAAAAAGAATATATCTAGTGAAATAAACACACTAAGTAAGGAGTATTATGGGATGAATCAGTATGATAGGGAATTAGAATTGAAGTTGGATGCCACAAAGACAGCCTACAATGAATTCTCAGCAAGCATGTCACTTGATGATGGACTCATATTATATGAAAAATTTTGTGGAGTTAAAATGGAATTGAATAGAATGGAAACAGATTTAATTAAACAAATTGATTGGATAGGTGAGAAATTAGATAAAGAAAGGGAAGAAATCGAAGATCTTTTGGAAATATATTCGGAAAATTTTAATACAGCAAAGAATACTAGGTTTGAAAATGAATTCCTGCTAGATCCAAAAGATATTGAAAAGGATATAAAAGAGATAAATTCGGTTTTGAGTAAAAAGGATTATAAAAAAATTGAAGTAGTTTATTATAAAAATTTAGAAAATAAAGAGGAGATGAATAACTCTTTGTCTTGGTTAGAGGCAACAAGTAAGAGAAACACAAATTATGTAAAAGATGCATTGGAATTATTTAAGGGGAAAATATCGGAAATGGCTTGGGATGAAATGGGTAGTGAAGTAACTGAGATTGAAATGGCCATTTCTAAAAAAGAGTTTGTTAAGGCTTTAAAAAACGGAGATGAATTATTGAAAAATATTGCTGAATTTGATGAAAGTGATGATTATGGCGCTTTATTAATTGTAAGTTTAATTTTTATAATAAGTCTTATTCTAGTTTATTATTACAGGAAAAAAGATCGGGAGAAACCGAGGATTTTCAAAAAGTTAGAAAAAGCTAGTGAGTTTTGATTGGCCATCTTTATCTAAAGGAGGTTGTTTATCTTCGTATTCTGATTTTGGTTTATTGCGCATTTTATTTAGTATGGATTTCATCTTGTTCTCACGGTTAAATGACGCCCAATAAAAATATTCATCCCGTGTATCTCTTGTCATTAGAATGTATATCTCACCTTCATTAAATCTGCCTGCACGACCACGTCTTTGGATGCTCCGTATTTCACTAGGGATGGGTTCGTAAAAAACCACGACATCGACAGCAGGGATGTCTAATCCTTCTTCACCAATAGAACTTGCTACAAGCACACTGAATACATCATTTCTAAAATCCTCTAGAGTTTGTATTTGTTGTTTATTTGTATAACCATCTTTCTTCCCTAAAAAGGAACGGGATTGTATGCCGATCCCATTGAGTTCGTCAGCTAGCAGTTTAACTTGATCGCGATATTGGGCAAAGATAATTGATTTTTTATTCTTGAGTTTTGATAAAAGAGTTAAAAGTAGGTTGATTTTTGGGTGTTCTTCAGTGATTGAATTAAGGATGAATTTAATCTTAGAGAATTGTGGTTTTTTAATAAGATTCATCGCTGATTTAGTTTGTTTTTTTTCTA
>JAHJBR010000152.1 GCA_018813445.1 Microcaldota archaeon
AATAAATGATTATGGTGCCCAGAACAAGATCCTCAAAGACGGGAAAAAGATAAGCGGGGATGATGCAACAGAAGGGCTTACCGCAGTATTGAGTATAAAGGTCCCTGAACCTCAATTTGAAGGCCAGACAAAAACCAAATTAGGAAATAGTGAGGTAAAGGGATATGTGGATAGCTTTTTCTATTCTTCATTCAAACAGTATTTGGATGAGAACCCTGCTGCTGCAAAATCAATAACCTCAAAATCATTGAATGCATTGGAGGCAAGGGAAGCTGCGCAAAAGGCCAAGGAGCTTATAAGAAGAAAAGGTGTATTTGAAACCAGTTTGCTTCCTGGAAAACTTGCAGACTGCATAGAAGAGGATCCAAGTAAGAGCGAGCTATACCTAGTGGAAGGAGATTCAGCAGGTGGAAGCGGTAAGCAGGGGAGAGACAGGAATTTTCAGGCAATACTCCCCCTAAGAGGTAAAATTTTGAATGTGGAAAAAGCGCAGTTGAACAAAGTGCTTACAAGCGAAGAAATCAAGAATATTATACTTTCATTAGGCACTGGATTTGGGGATGATTTTAACCCTGCGAAGTTAAGATATCATAAAGTGATAATAATGACTGATGCAGATGTGGATGGGAGCCATATAAGAACTCTGCTTCTTACGCTTTTTTACAGGCATTTCAAGGCGCTTATTGAGAATGGATATATATATGCTGCACAGCCTCCATTGTATAGGATAAAGAAGGGAAAACAAGAGAAATACGCTTATTCTGATGAGGAATTAAAACAAGGCCTTAGCGAGTTCGGAGAAGGAGCAGATATCCAAAGATATAAGGGGTTGGGGGAAATGAATGCGAACCAGCTCTGGGAAACCACCATGGACCCAGCCACAAGGACTTTGAAGAAAATAACCATTGAAGATTCAATGAAGGCTGATGAGCTTTTCTCTTTACTTATGGGCGATGCTGTTGAACCTAGAAGAGCATTCATTGAGCAATATGCACGGGAGGTAAAGAATTTAGATATTTAGTTATCCAAAAACATCCATTTTTTGAAGGGCTAAATTACCAGAAGCATCTACTCCTGTAAATCTTTTGCGCCTTGAAGAAGTCACAGCATCTAATGTAAGAGAATCTGGAATAGTGTTAACCCCTCCATTCTTCAAACTATCTATCAAAACCAATATTTTCATTCCTTGCTTTTCAGGGTGCTTCTGCTTGATCTCGCTTGCTTTTGTAAGCAATTTTCTTCCCAACTCCTCAGTAACTAGATATGCGAATAAATCAGGACTTACTGCTACTCCACGCTTAGTAATAAAGGAAGTTACAGTTTTTGCAGCTGCAAATTCAAAAAATCCATCTCTTGAATCAGATATAACGCCTCTTTCATACATGTGCCTGAGCACCATCTGGAAATCAAGTGTATTCTTTCCATCTTCTGAAGGAAGCCCGCCCAAAATTGCACAGAAAAATTGCTTACTGTTTTTCAGACCAAGCGTATCTGCGATTCTTTCTGCTTCTCCATCAAGGTATTCTACACGTACAGTGCCTTTCAGTATTCTTTCTAAATCCCGGTATACTATACCGGAGGTCATCTTGGCCCTTCTTTCAGATATTGCTGCCCTAATCTCATCCAGCATTTCGCCTACTTTTATCGCAGTGTTTATGTATCCGCAGCTGGTGTGAAGGCGCAGAGCTAAAACTTTGATTGATGGATTAGCTATCTTTCTTTCTAATTCATCGTCAGAAGGCAATGAACCAATGAGTTTTATTACTCCAGAATAACGGTCATCTATTGCATGCCTTGAATCCACGCAACATATCGAACGGCAGCATTTTCTATGAGCTGCTATTTCTGTCGCTGATTTTAAGCCATTATATTTTTCCAGATTTGCAATGTGTGTTTGAACAACCGGATGTTTACTGATTTGCATTGGTCCTCTTTGCTCAGATATATTGAGCCTATGGATGCGCATGAATTCCGCAAACTCCTGTTTTTCTATTTTTTCTTCGTGCTCCCATACTACGTATAACCTTCTTGAGTTTACTTCATTTACTAAAGGA
>JAHJBR010000153.1 GCA_018813445.1 Microcaldota archaeon
ATTTGACCATGACATCTGTTGATACTCCCGATAAATACTATTCAATCCAAAACGGCATTCGCCAAATTGCCCAAATGGCAGGTGTTCCACCAATCTACTTGGATTTTTTGGCATGGAATAAACGAGCGCTAACTGATTAAGGCCAGGTGGGTCAGGCATTCAAGATATTGCAGGGATATCATCTTTTTGGCGCTCAATGCGGGGAGGAGGTGGGGTGAAAGCGTAATTTGTGCTGTTTATAACTATGTGGGAGTATTGAATAACTATGAATAATGATCAGGAAAAATGTTGCCAGATATTGATGGAAGCTGGGAAGAATCGTTTGAAAGAACCAGCCCAAAGAATGGAGTTTGCGAAAAATGATGTTGCGGACGATCTAATTAATAACATATCGCAATATCCGCATGCCTTTGTGCTTGCGTGCGTGATGGATCGCCAAATTAATGCTGAAAGAGCGTGGATAATTCCTTATAAAGTTGCAAGTGAAATTGGTGGACCGGAATTTCCAAAATTTCTTAATGCGTCTTTGTCAGACATAAAATCCATCTTTTTAAAGAATAAGCTTCATCGGTTTAACGATGTCATGTCAGAGAATTTCTATCTTGCTGTTCAAAGAATTCAAGAGGATTATAAAGGGTTAGCCTCTAATATCTGGGATGGGGCACCTAGAAGTGCTACGATTGTTATCAGATTTCTCAAATTCAAGGGCGTAGGGAAGAAAATTGCAACTATGGCTGCGAATATTCTGGCGAGGAGATTTAAGGTGGATATGCAGGATCATTATTGTATCGATATTTCTCCAGACGTCCATGTGAAAAGAGTATTTGCAAGATTAGGATTTATTTCCAAAGATTCGAGCGAGGATGAATTAATTTATTCCGCAAGAGAACTAAACCCTAGCTATCCAGGGATCTTTGATGCTCCATGCTGGGACATCGGGAAAAATTGGTGTAGACCAAGCAACCCGATGTGTGAAAAATGCTATTTGTCTTCCTATTGTCCCAAAAAGATCTAACTTATGTTATAAGCGATTTTTCAAGAACTCAAAAGGGGCAGGCCATCACATCTGTTGATGGCCAAGATAAATACTATCAAGTCCAAAAAAAAGCATACGCCGAATTGCGCAAATGGCAAGTTCCTTGCTAGTTTGCTTGGATTTTTTGCATGGGATAATAGGGATTTAATTAGGGATACGCTATCGGAAGGGCTATCCTTATATAGCTTATAGTTACTAATAAGCATATGGGAGAATAAATTATTATCAATGCAATGATGCTTATGGCTCTCAATAAAAACAACAAAAGAAAGGCTAATAGATCGACACGTCATACCCAAAAAATCTAAGGCCAGAGCTAGAGTTGGAATTGCGTATCGGATACTTTTCAGGATAATAAAAAGCTAATAACTCATATATACTAGAATTTCCGAAATATTTTAGCGCATTGCTACATTGAAGCATTCTAGCGGCGAGAGGATCCATTCCAAAGAGGAGATTTTTCCAAGCGTCGCGAATTGCATGCAAATCATTATTATTGGGGTTCAAAAATCGAGTTTTGTTTAGCGGCACAGAATTCATACAATTAAATTGATCTATTACCTGTTTTACCTCTTCAATTGAAACTGTTTCAATTCGGTCTTTTCGGAGCATGTTATTGATCTTGTTTGAGCTTTTCTCTCTGCGTTCATTTGTTTCAATGCCATCCGAACCATTATCAATCCATTTCTTGAAATTATGAGCATATTTTCTAATTTCTAATTCTTTATCTTTTTGATTGAGTGATTTGGTGGCCTTATTGCTTTTTGTTGGCTTGCCAGGAGCATGGTGAAATAAATAATTTAAAAAAGCATCAATTTCAAAAAAGAGGGGTGACTTGGGCCACAGGCGCTGAATGTGATTATACATATTTGCTAAGTCGCTATATTTGTTAAGATAAGATTCATAGTCAAGAAATTTTTTCTTCCACTCTATTTTTTTATTTGGAACAATGGGGAGTTCCCAGCGTATAGGCAGTTTTTCATGCGTCATTTCATCGTTTTCTTGCTTTAATCCTTTTTTAGGTTTTTTCGGTCGCCAATCTGATGAAATTTCTTCGGCAACATTATTCCACCATTGTTCATATAACTCTATTAAGGGGATAGCGTCTATCCCTTCAAATAATACGGCAACTTCATATCTTCTTGAAAATGCAGTGCCTGTTAGATTTGCAGAAGCCAGGATAGCATTGTCATCAATAATATAAATCTTAGCATGCAATCCTATTATAGATTTAATTTTCCCGCGATACTGAAAATATTTGATTGATTCATAATTAAGCCCTCCGTAATCACTTATATCCGTTAAAAGCCGTACATTGACGTTTCCATCATCAATCCATTTATTTCCCAGTATGTTCCTGATTGCTTCCCAATTACCAAGATATGGAGTAGCAATCCATAACTTGTCTTTTACTTGCATGGATAAATTATGTAAACTATCTAGCAGATCTTGACACGACAATATTTTCATTAAATCATTCCTTAAACTTACTTGCGATGGTACTAATTATATCACCTTTTTGTTATATGCACTGACCTACCCCTCCCCCAAATAAAAACAGGACCACTGTATTTAGAATTTAAACCAGTCCTTATCCGTTTCACTAATTAAATGCATCAATTATCTGCCATATCCAAAGCGGGATCGCCACGATTAAGCCCACTATAGTAAATGCCAAAAAACAAACGCCTACCAAGATAAAAATACCTTTCAGTACTTGGCCTTTAACCATTTGCCCCAAACCCGGGAACAAGAAGCTCAAAATTGCCGCGAAGCCGTTCTTATTGGTATCAGTAGAATTTTCCATTTCATTCTTTCCTTCCGGCTTGTTCCATCATTTCCGCAAACTCCCGCCAGTTTAGTTTGCGCCCGTAAGTTTTGTCCCTGGCCAGCCATACCACCGATCCTTTGCTAACCCGCAAGCGGCCCAGCTTTTCCCGCCCCTCGATCACCTTGAACTCAATATCCGCCCGCCCCAGCTCTCTTTCCGGCAATATGAAACTCACTTTGTAGCTCATTGTTTTCCCTCCTTATAAAAATATAATAGCACAGGGGGTATGACAGTAATGGTCAGAGCGAAAAATTAAGTGA
>JAHJBR010000154.1 GCA_018813445.1 Microcaldota archaeon
CCAAGCGCACGAAGCATTTTCTTCCTTTCCTCACTTGCTCCTGCACTCATAGTAAAAACAGTTCTATATCCTTTCACTGCTGCAACCATCGCAATTCCAATCCCAGTATTCCCAGAAGTAGGCTCAAGTATTATCTTATCATTACTCAATTCGCCGCTCTTCTCCGCAGCCTCAATCATCTTAACCGCAATCCTATCTTTTACAGAGCCCCCAATGTTCTGGCCTTCAAGCTTTGCATAAATTTCTACTTTCTGATTTGTATTCATTTTATTTATTCGCACAAGAGCGGTATTCCCTATTAATTCCAAAACATCCTTTGCAATTTTCACACAGAACACCTATTTATTCACTTCTCCCAGAGAATGCAAAGGAATCCTATTATTAGGTTTATTCAAAAGATGCCTGGAAGTTTTAGGAGGATAAAGATTTCCAGAAAGTCCTCTTCTTATAACATCCTCCTTGCTCACCAACATCTCCTCTCTCCAAGAAGCCACTTTCACCTCTTCACTATTATAATTAACCTTAATTGCCGGTATCCTAGAATAGCCAAGCGCCCTGAGCACATTAAATCTATGATGTCCATCAAGAATCACATTATGTGCAGAATCCACAATTATTGGCACCACATATCTATTATCTGAAATCTCTTTGAGAAGCTTCTCATAATTCTCAGGATCCACTTCCTCATGCGGTCGCAATATTTCTATACTCATAACCTCATATCCGTTTTTTTCTTTTTTATTTTCCATGAATATCACATCGTTCTGATTTTTTATCAATCCCCTTAGGGGTAAAAATAAAACCTAAAACTGACTTGCAAGAATTAGACTAGTTCAACATGAGCATTTCCGAGCCAAAAAACAAAAAGCCCGCAGACCAAGTAAGTATTTGCTGTTATGCATAGTTAGTTTGGGATTCAAAAAGATTAAAAAGCAATGCCCAACTCAAAGAACATCTTCTTTCACTCTTTTAACTCCTAGGGCGAATATGAATTTCCCTAATCTTGGGCCTCTCTCTTTCCCAATAAGTGAGGTGTAAATCTCTTTAAACAACTCCGCAGGTTTCACTCCCTTCTCATTTGCAAAATTAAACACTGCATTATGGATCGCAAGCGCATCAGCATCATCTGCAAGAGATTCAATAAATTCCTTAGCCAACCCTTCTGCTTTTTTAGGCATATACTTAAAATTAAATTCATCTGGAACCAGATCCTGTTGCACCCACTCTTCTACATAAGGTTTAATGTATTCAACTCCTTCTGCATCCCCTAGCATTTCCCCAGTCTTATTCCAATCATTATAAATTGCATGGTACATCAATGCATCTCTGAACGGAACATTCCAATGCCTTTTTCCAGCCAACTTGTAAGCCATTGCTCTTTTTCTTGCAGCCCTATCCAATTCACTGGGATTTTTTCCTGCAAATTCCTGGCTTTGCTCATATTCCTCAATCATCTTAACCATATTTTCTTTAGTTGGGTTGATATCCTTGTTCTCTCCCAAATCCGGACGCACAAGAATAAACGCAATCACTTCGGGGGGAAGAAGCGTCATAAGCTCAGAAGCCCCCATTCCTATTCCTTTACTCTTGGAATATTTTCTTCCTTGGAAAAGTATGAATCCATACCTATATCCCAAAGGCGGCTCTTTTTTGAACATCTCCTTGAACACTGCTTCCAGAGTATCCCTGCTTCCTCCTCTTGTGAAATGATCTACTCCTGCGCCCTCATAGCTGGTTCCAAATGCATCCATCCACATTGGCCAATGCAATCTCCAAGTAATTTTGTATTTATGATCATAAATTGAATTTTTTCCCTTGAATCCGCATCCTTTTGTGTACCCCACATCCTTATCACACACATATTCATAATTCTCAGAATCATGCGACAATACTCTAGTGGTTGCAATCTTTCCACACTTTTCACAAATAGGCATTATTGCGCTCCACTCTCTTTTCTCCTGTTTCAAGCTTGTTCTTTCAACAATCTCCTTAGCCTGCTCCTCATTCTCCAAAAACATTTTCGCATAGCTATCCGGTTTTCCAGATGAATACACATCATTCATTCTCACTACTTCTGCATCAACCCCAAACTTTTTCATTAAATCCGTGGCATCATTCAAAAAATGATCTCCAAAGCTCTTGCTCTTTCCAGTAGGATCAGGAACAAAGCATAGTGGTTTTCCTAAGTGCGGAGCAAGCTCCTTCTCATATTCCTGCATGGAAACTGGGATAGAATCAAAAGCATCCATTATATCTGCAAAGAAATAGAATTTCGCATCCTTTCCTTTTTCAATGAGTATCTCCCTTATCTTTCCTGGGTAAAGGAATTCGCACAATGTTCCCAAATGTGTAGGCCCGGAAGTTGTAATCCCTGCACTCACTACAAACGGTTCTTTCTTTTTTTCAATTATTTCGTCCGCAATTTGTTCTACCCAATGCTTATTCTCAGTTTTTAATTCCATAAAAATCACACTATATATTATGTATATTCCTTGTCTTTAAATAAACTATTTTTTACATTATATTAATATATTGGGATTCCGAGGTTGGATTTAAGCGCTAAGTGTGGGGAAAAGTGGAATTCCGCAACATTTAAATACTTGGATTGAGCAAATTATTTATGGCAACCGGAATAACTCAGAGAATAAGGGAAAATATAATTGGAGTGTTCGCATTAGCCGTAATCTTCACTAGCCTTGCAGCCGCAGGGGGAATCGCATACAACATCTTTACTATCCAACCGACTGCAGTAGGAACAGTCCCCACTGATTTATTTATTACAATAAACAACGGCCAGGATTTCTCAACTTCTCAAGATGTTAATCTTACTCTTTTCGCAAACAATGCAGAGGAATGCAGATATATGAATTCTGAAGACCCTGATTGGAATGAATGGGAACCATACTCTTTGGAAAAGGAATGGAAATTGAATGCAGGCGATGGCCAGCACGCAGTTCTTTATCAATGCAGAAACACGGAATTGTCAAACAGCATAGGGCTTGCAATAATCACTCTTGACACTACTGCTCCAACAATTTCATACACTTCTCAATTTGACAACAGCACACTTAATTTAGAAATGGAAGTATTCGATGCAATCTCAGATCAATCAATATGCACAGTAAAATTCGGATCACAAGAAGACACAATCACAATAGAGCTTAATTCCGGAATCGGGAAAGAAAGTTATTCAACTTCACCTGCAGGAGATTCATTCCAAATAATTTGTTATGATGAAGCAGGCAATAATGCCGAAACCCCAGTAATCCAGCTCGTGCAGTGAGCTTTTTAAATACTAACTTGGTTAATTCAGTGGTGCGGGTGTTCTCATGGCAAAAAATAATTCGTTCTTTGGAATAAATAAAGATGACGGTTTTGTTATCATTCTTGCTCTCTTTGCACTTACTGTGATCTCAGGTATTTTTATTGCGTTCCCTCTTTCGGATTCTGAAGGAGAAATGTCAGTTTCCTATTTTTCAGCCCTAGTAAGCAATGGTAATATCCAGCTTAATTGGAATGCGTCTGAAGATCCAACTATTTTAGGATATAATCTTTATAGGAGCAGTGAAGATGGATCTTTAGGGGATGAGATCGCAAACCTTTCAACTTCTGAAACTACTTTTTCAGAAGAATTAGAGCCAGGCACTTATTATTATACAATTAGAGCTTTTGACAACCAATCTGATGATGGAAATGTAAAACAATTGATGGTGGTGGTTACAGAAACCGAAGAGCCTTCAATGTCTCTTACAATAAACAATGGGGAAGAATATACAAATTCAAGAACAGTTACACTTGAACTTTCAGCACCAGGAGCAGATGAATGCAGATTAAGGAATTCTGGAGAAGACTGGACTGATTGGGAATCCTATGATAGTGGAAAAAGATCTTGGCAGTTAAGCGAAGAGCAAGGGGAAAAAACAGTTGAATACCAATGCAAGAATGAAGATGGAGACTCTTCTGTTTCATCCTCAATTACCCTAGATAACCAACCTCCTAAATTCTACATGCTCGCAACTCCTCAAAAACAGGAGATAACTATCAGAATAGTAGTCTTTGATGAAAATCCAAACACCTATGTTAATTGCGCGCTTGAAGTTGATGGCCAACCAGATGCAGTATTCGAAGTAGAAATATCCGAAGAAGGAAAAGGCAATTACATTCATACCTCTTCGATATCTTCTGGCTCACACCAATTTTCCGTAAACTGCTCGGATGAGTTTGGGAACGCGAAAAAGACTGGAGAATACTCAATAACTGTTAAATGATGGCTTGTAGCTTATGCACGCTCTTTCCAAATCCGAGACATTTAAGATATTCTTACTTTCCATTGCAATACTTTTCCTGGTTTTTCTAGCCTCTTTCTTATTTTTCTTCACTGGGTTTAATCCAACTAATTTTCAAGAGAAACCATTGGAAAAGAACATGGATTTTCCTTTTCGTTATGGTGATTTTCTCACATATAGCGCCGAAATAGGAAACGAAACTGGAACTGTTTCTTTTGTTTTTGCACCTTTGATCCTCAACGTAAGCGAAGAAGGAGTTGTTTATGGTAATTGCACTAAAGTTGCAATGCGAGGCACAAACTACTCCACATGCATTCATCCTGATGGTACGGATGAGGGAAGCAACATTTCTATTTTTACTCCATTCTTTTTCTTTTCCCCTTGGATGCTTGCTCTAAATGAGAATTTCACTTGGAGTTCAAATACAGTGAATTCATTATCTGGAGAAACAATTGCTGTATTCTCAGTAAATGTGATTGGGGAGGAAAATATCTTAGGAAGAGAAGCATTTATCGTGCAAACATTAAACTCTGATTTTCTGAGAAATTCAACAAGCAGGATATGGGTGGATAAAAAATTAAGAATAGTACTTAAAGCAGAAGAAGCAAATTCCATAGTAGAACTTATTCAAGCTCCGTTTCCCTTACAACACTTAGAGGAATAACTTTCTTATGAAGTTCTTCTTCAGCTATAACTATGTAATTAGCCGCATCCTTTTCCACTATCTTAACTAATGGCGGTGCCCCGAAATAAAGCTGAAGAGCCCTTGCACCCACTATTCTTGCCCGTTCATATTTTGTAAGTTCCACTCAATCACCAAAATTAGGTCTTCTTACCTTTTTTACCCGGTTTTAATTCTTTCTCCGAACTCTTTTTATATCTTTCCCCTTCAGTTTCAAGAAGTGGAGCTAGCATTTCCTGCTTTTCTGGTTTTTCCGGCTTCTCTGTTTTAACATGATCTTTTAGTGTTTTTACTTCGTTCCTCAATGATTCCAATTCAGTGAGAAGAGCACCCATATTCAGTTTTTCCTCGGATTTTTTCTCCTCTTCCTTAGGTGGTGCAGTTTGATGTGATGATGCTTTAACAGCGGCTACACAAGTAAGAATCTCATCCACAACATCTTTGTAGTTTGCTACTCCTGGAATTACGCCTTCAGCCTCATTTGGATTAGTTCCTGCAGTCTCTATCTTAATAATCGCAAGGCCCAACGCTCTTTCTAAAATAGGGCGAGATACATTCACATTCTGTATCTTTTCAAAAGGCATCACTACTCGTTCTATTCTCAGGACTCCTCTTCTAATTATCAATTCAGTAGGCCCCATATAATAGGTGTAATTCTGAAACCTAAGCTCTATCCAAACCATATAAGGAGCAAGACCAATAAGAACAATTGCTAAGCAAAAAAATGGATAGAATTCTGAATCTATTCCCATGAATTCTTCTGGAAATGCAAGAGAAAGCACAATTGTAAGCATCAGCCATAGTACAAACGCAACGCTCAGTGCTCCAAGAGACCAAACGACCTTAATTCTTTTATCAAGGTGCCTTATTTTCATTTCATCTATTGCTTGTGGCATTGTTTCCCCATTTTCATTTCTTAGCCATGGTTTAAAAATCGCTTGTTTGTATGCAACTAGTTACATATCTATTTAAATTTTCAATTCGCCTATAAATTCCTAAAACATTAGGGGTTATGGCGTAACCAGGCAGCGCGGCTGGCTCCAGGTCCCGGAAACGGAATAAGAAACCAGCATGTTAGAGTTCAAATCTCTATAACCCCACTCACAAACCCAGGAGGAAACCTATAATCTCAGCAGGAGGTGTTTCCCCCTAGGTTCCAGTGTTCCTCCGTAACCCCCTTCCAATTACGGTCGCTGACGCTCCCTAACTTATTATGAAAAAATCAGAGTTCAAATCTCCCTAAAAAGCGAATCGCAATGAGCTTTTTGGGGCCCATTTGTTTAGTAAAACAAATTGGGCTATAACCCCACTCACAAACCCAGGAGGAAACCTATAATCTCAGCAGGAGGTGTTTCCCCCTAGGTTCCAGTGTTCCTCCGTAACCCCCTTCCAATTACGGTCGCTGACGCTCCCTAAC
>JAHJBR010000155.1 GCA_018813445.1 Microcaldota archaeon
ATTTCAGTAATTGCTTCTTGTTCAGAACTCACACCTAACTCTGAAAAAAATTGGTTTGCCCCATACATTGAATTGAATAGGTTCCTAAGATCTGGTTTTTTTTCATCAGGAATAGCGGTTATTTCACGCTCTATGGATCTTGGGCTCAATGTAAGGGCAGCTGCTTTTACGGATTCTTCAAAACCCCAAACTGGGGCTTTTTCATATATAAATTTCATGGTCATTGATTTTGCGCTTTCCGGAGCTTTTCTAGTAAATATACTTTTAGTCAATAACGAAATTTGAGAATTCATCTTTCTTTCATCAAAAAGATCATTCTCTATAAAGGTACTAATAACAAGGGGCCTAAGATTTCCGGTTATTTTGGGGTTTTTGACTATTCTGCTAACAAGTCTTGCGCGTCTGTTGAATTCGTCTATATTGTTTACAAGCAGATCTGAATAGGCGTTAAAGAATGCTTCTGGGCTTTTGCCAAGAGCTTCTAATGCACCTAAAATTGCCTTAATGCGCCTAGGAGCTGCTCTTTCCTGAAAAAGATCGTAAGTAACAATTGTTTGAAAGACCATTGGCAAAGCTTCTCTAGATATTTCTTGGTTTTGCACTAAATGTCTATCTATAAAAGAAATGCGCCTGGAGAATTCTGCAGGCTTTTCGGAAAGAAGAATAAAACCATTTCCCAAAAAGTATCCATTCATTTGAAAATCCATTCCTCTTGATATTCTGTATGCGTTTACAGTCAAATTTAATAGTTCTTCAAAATTCGGACGGTTAGAAAATTCTTGCACAACGAGTTTTGCAGCTCCATTATGGTCCATAAAATAATATGCACGCATATCTTCTGAGATGTTGGATCTAATTGATCTGAATTCTGCAGCTGCTTTTCCAACTTTGGTTAGCACAGATTCCATAAGTGCTGAATCATACCCATATCTTTGTAGGAATGTGGAAAAAAGATCTGCTTGATTTACTGGTTGCAGAGCATTTTCAGGAAACCCATTATGCAAATAGGTGGATGCGTCTGCAATTCTGGATAAAACTTGCAACCATTCAGCCCAATTTTTCTGATCCATAAAGCCTGGATTGGATTCTAATATTTGATTTACCTCGGGATTTACACTTTCAAGCGCAGCATTAACCTGTTCTATGTGCTTAGCAAGTTGAAGTACGGTCATTTCTTTGTTTCTTACTATCAAATTTGATGATATACCTCTATTTATTTTAGATGAAATAAACCAATTATTGGAGATACCATGTCTTAATATGAGTTCCAAATCATTTGCAGTTCTAGTTGATATGAGTGGTGGGGTAAGGTACATCATTGCTAAGAATTCCGATGAGAGAACCTGATTAGCCATATCAGCAAAGCGCGCTGTTTCTTCAGGTGAGCCGATCAATAAATCCATACACATGGAGGCAGTGCGATCGTCTTCAATTGATGATAATTTTGCTGCGCTTGGTTTTGGTAGTTTGGAAAGAAAGATTTTCCATAATTTTCTGGCTTTTTCTGGATTTGGATTAGTAGAAAGGCTGTTAAGCTCTTCTGGATGTGATTGAAGCATTTTTCTATAAGCGCTTGCCATGTCTCTTGAAATTACCTCGGATTCATTCCTTTTTTCTTTTAGGATTGATTCGAATATTCCATATATCCTAGTTAGGTTTTCATTACTAGACATGCATGAAGACATAATGTTAACTTTTGGATATTCTTCAAAGAGTCCACCATAATGTACAAAGGAACGCATGCGATGAGCCAAATCATAGTGAAGAATATGAATCAGAATTGCTTTTATAACTCTTTCAGGAGTGCGTGAAGAGCCCAGCATCCGATCTCCATCTCCATGCATACTGAAATCTACAAGACGCATCACTTGCTCTCCCGGATCACCATTCAGTAAAAGGTTTGAATAATCCATGAACATTTTTTCATCTGTGCATAATGTAAGCAACGCTCTTGCAACATCAGTTTTGAAATCAAATTTACTCTGGATTTCAGACCATTCCTTAGGGCGGGCATACTGATCTTCTTCCAAGAGTTTTTTCCTGTGAGCTTCGTATTTGCTTTCTGGATTGGAAAAATGCGCTTGTAGTTCAACTAGGCGTTTTTGCACTTTTGGGGTTAATGGAATATTGATTTTGAAAAAATCTCTTATAAGTGGCTCTGAATTTTCTTCTCCTTTAGTTTTTGAAATCCAAGGTAGGAATTTATTGCAGAAAAAATCATCCAAAACATTTTTTTCTACATAGTTTCCAAGGTTATTGAGTTCATCTAATCCAGTTCTAATTAACCCAACAGCTTGTGCAGGGGATTTGTTTTTCATCAGCATAAGCAATGCATTAACTGCTTGTTCCCCTGAACTTGAACTGCCTATTTGTGCTGCAACCATTCTTCTTGTTTGTGCCATTGCTGCAAGCTGCGTTCCAACCAGCTCTAGATCATTAACGCTTGGACTTAGAGATTCTGTAAGTTTGGAAAAATCACCAGAACGAAAATTTCCGGAATTTTTTACTTCAAATTGTATTTGCTCATTAAGATGTTGGAAGGATGTTAATGGATCTTCGCTAGATGTATTTTTTATCACCCAGGGAAGAACATGTAATATGTATCCGTCAAGAGACACTGATTCGCAAGCAGACACTGCTGCATTTAGGAATGATCTCCATTTTGCTCCTGTTTCCTCTCGTTTTATAAGGACTAGGAGGGCAGAAGAACAGAAATCATCTTGAGGCCCTCGTTCTCCAAACAAGCCTTCATAAGAGAAAAGCGATGAAACTGAGTTGGCTATTTGAGTTGCCATCTGTACTCCGTATTTTTGTTTGGAAAGAGCTGAACAAAGTTTTTCACGCGTTTCATCTTTTATTTTAAGGTCTGCAATAGCATCTGAGATTTTTTTTCTAATTGATTCTGTTTTTGCAATCTCATGTTCTGGACCACGTCTAAATTTACTGAAAGATGTTGCGATTTTTTGCCTTGCCCTTTGGAATACCCCCAGTTTGGGCGGAGTATTCTCTTTTGCAAATGCTGAAATCGCCTTTATTATTGCCTCCGATTCACCTAAATAATTTTTTCTGGTTTGTTCCTTTTTCTCTTTTTTTGCCTGCTTAGCTAATATTTTAGATAATGAAGCGACTGTGGAATTTGTATTTATGCGGCTTTTTGGGTAGTATGCCAGAAATGACTCTATTTGTATCCTTAAATGTGGGGGAAGGTCTCTGATTTTTGTTTTGAAAAGCGATTTTGGCAACTCTATGTCCAGCATGCTTATTCAATGTGTTCAGTATATATTTAACATTATCGCAACCAAATATCTCTGATGATGAACACTAGATTATGCGAAGCGCAAGCTGATGAGCGAGACCTTGAGTTCTGAATATATTTAAAACCTTGGCTGCCTAATTGTATTCGTGGGAATATGTTAGATATAAAAGCTATAAGGGCCAATCCTGAAGAATTGCGAGCTGCGCTTAAGAATAGGCAGCAGGATGCATTATTGGTGGCCAAGCTTTTGGAGCTCGACGAAGTCTGGAGAAGGGACAAAAAAGAGCTTGATGAGCTTAGGGCAGAAAGAAATACGCTTGGACTAGCGATCTCCTCTGCAAAAAAGAAAAAGGAGAATGCTGATGAACCGATTAAGAGAAGCTCTGAGGTAAGTTCCCGCATTAAAGTGCTGGATGAGGAAGTTGAAAGGCTTGAAAGAGATTTAGAGAATATGATGCTTCTTGTTCCGAATATTCCAGATAAGAGCGTTCCAGTTGGAGCAGATGAGAATTCCAATAAGGAAGTAATTAAGTTTGGGAAACCTGAAAAGTTTTCCAAGGATGTTCTTCCACATGATGAACTTGGACAGAAGCTTGGACTTATTGATTTTGAAAGAGGAACTAAATTAGGTGGACATAGATTTACTGTAATGTATGGGGCAATTGCGAAATTGGAAAGGGCAATAGCTGCATTCATGCTTAATGTGCATACAACTAATGGGTATACTGAGTGCTGGGTTCCGCATCTTGTGAAGAGTGAGATGATGCAGGGAACCGGAAATCTTCCTAAATTTGCAGAGGATCTGTATAGTTGCAAGGATGATGATTTATGGCTGATTCCAACTGCTGAAGTTCCTCTTACGAATTTGCATTCTGGGGAGATTTTGGAGGTTAAAGATCTCCCTAAGTTTTATACTGCATTTACTCCTTGTTATAGGAGAGAGGCAGGAGCCTATGGGAAGGACATAAAAGGAATGATAAGGCAGCACCAGTTTGATAAAGTGGAGTTGGTGAAAATTGTTTCCCAAGAAAGTAGTTTTAATGAGCTTGAAGGAATGGTTAAGGATGCGCAAGGGATTTTGAAATTGCTTGGGCTTCCATATAGAGTGGTTACTCTTTGTACAGGAGATATGGGTTTTGCAAGTGCAAAAACCTATGATATTGAGGTTTGGATCCCTAGCCAGGATAAGTATAGGGAGATTTCTTCTTGTTCAAATTGCACAAACTTCCAAGCACGCAGGGCTAATATTCGTTATAGAGATGTAGATGGTGAGATTAGATTTGCGCATACCTTGAATGGGAGCGGGCTTGCAGTTGGAAGAACACTTATTGCAATTTTGGAGAATTATCAAGATGCAGAAGGGGTTGCAATTCCAGAACCATTGCAGGATTATATGGGAATGGAGCGCATAGACTTCAAATAAGTTTTTCTTTTATTTTTATTGTTTCTTGAATTAGTCGCTTTATTCTTTCTTCTATCTTTGGATTGTTTAGTTTTTCATCTTCAAAATCAGCATCAATTGAGAATACTGGCCTTGGATTTGTGAATACGTTGAAATAATTCATTAACGCAACTAGTTGATTTCTTACTTGTTGATGGGTTCCTGCAGCATTGGATTTTACTATGAATCCTGCTACTTTTCCTTCTAATGATTTATAATCTATGAATTCGAAAAGGTTCTTTATTCCAGAACTTAGAAGCCCGTCGTATATTGGGGAAGCGAGAATAATTACGTCTGCTTCCTCTATTGTTTTTATCCATTTTGTTGTATTTTTACCATACTCTTCTTCGAATCCTCGGAAATTTTCTATTTCCTCTTTTCCTAAGTCTAAGTAATTGGTTTCGCAGATATTTTTACATTCTTCATAAGCGAGATTAGTGAGTTTTCTTGTAAGTGAATTCTTTCTCCTGCTTCCGCAAATAATTATAGCTTTCATGTTCAAGCATTTACTGGTTAGGAATATAACTTTTTCTTTTTATAGGATTTTAGCTTTTGATAATGATTGTTCGATTATTTCATTCATTTCAGGATTTTGCATTTTTATTGCAAGAGCCCATGCCCCATACTCGCCAAAAGCAAGAAACTGGTTGATGTTTGTATGCTTTTCTAGTTCTGTGTATTCTTTTAGTGATTTTAGCAACCTTGCGAAAAAGTTGCCTTCATCAGATATTGGTGAAATGGAAGGCATGAAGAGTATGCATAAATCCAGTAGAATAATGGATAATATGAACCATGTGGGAATTATCCAAGGTGAGGCCAAATCACTTATGGTAAGTAGTACTGCTGCTAAGGAAAAAAATAATACAAACAAGGTTATGCCCATCTTAATTGAATAACTATCTTTCTCATTCTCAGGCAAAGATTGATATTCTGCAGTGTTTTTTGGGAATGGTTTTTTTATGATGTTGTGGATAAATGAAAGAAGGGAAAAGCTGAC
>JAHJBR010000156.1 GCA_018813445.1 Microcaldota archaeon
ACCCTGTATCCCTGGCCACATCTGCAAGCAATTCTGTATATTTTCCAACCATCTTAAGGAAAACTATTCCTAATTCCAGTTGAGTAGATGCTTCTTCAACCTCTTCTCTTAAAGCAGGAGTCTTATCCATATTTGTGCCAACATCCATAGAAACAGTATCCTTCAAATCATCTGGAATAAATGGATTCTCATAAACAGAAAGATTAGTCCAGACCAACCATGCTTCTGCTTCATCAAGAGCAGCATTAAGACTATCTTTTCCATCTGAAATCAGTCTTGCTTCATTCTCAGGAGTTTTATCTGTTGCCCAAACCAATTTAGAATCCCTATATTCACTTTGCGCTTCTTTACTATTTTCTTTTGCTTCATACCATTCCTGCTTAGCTTCACTTGCGCTTAATGCGGAAACAGTAGGCACCAGCATAAAAAGACATAAAATTGCAATAATCCGTTTCATAGATCCACCTAAACTCATCCCGAAGGGAAAACACTTAAATCTTATTGTTTCTTCCATCTCTTCAGAGTTGGAATTGTGTTTTCTGCCATCTCCCTAGCCTTTGCCTCAGCAAAACCCATTTCCATGGCAATTTTAACATTCTTTTCTATCTTCTCTTCCATGCTTATTCCTTCATCTGTAAATTTCCCATTCTGAAAGCAAAATTCACAATACTCCTCACTCTTACCTTTATCATCATTTGTTCCAAAATCCGAATCCTTTTGCATCGGCATCCCACAACTCTGGCATATATTACTCATTCACTCACCTATTTCTTTTTTTTGTGCACATGCTCAACAGTTTTTTCTTGATGCACTTCCCCTGCTTCAGCCTTTTCCATTTCTTCTTTTTCCACTTCTCCTTCAGCCTCATCAATCAGTTTATCTAATTTAGGTCTTCTTTGATACATATATATTGAAACCGTGGCTATGAAATTAGTCAAGAATATTACAAGGAATGCAATAATCTCCAAATCCTTTATCTCCACACTATTCTCAATAAGCAAGCCGATAACCACTGCAGTAGCAAGTCCCCTGGGGAGCATAGTAATTATCAAATCCTTTTCGTATTTCTCCTCCCCATTATTATTCAAAAGGAAAGTAGTGCATATGAACCTAGCCAACAAGCACACACCAACCAAGAATACACTTATCCCAATAACCCCCAAATTCAAAGATTCAAGAGGGAACAGCATCCCAATATATACAAAAAAGAATGTCCTTGTAAAAAAAGTTACTTCTTCCTGGAATCCCTTTATTTTTGCTTCAACCTCATGCCTAGCTACGCTCAAGAACGTGCTTGGAATATTCTTTTGGTTTCCAAATGTAAGTCCAAAAATAAATACTGCCAAACCCCCATTACCTCCTAATGCTTCAATAACTGGATAAAGAATAAACAAAGCCCCTATGGTAAGCATATAATCCAGCTCCTTCTTTATCACGTTCTGGAGCACAAAATTCCAAGCTATTGCAGAAAGCGCACCAAGTACTATTGAAATTGAAAAAGTCCCAAAAAGCATATTCACTACTCCGCCCACACTCATTTGCGCTGTTTTGCTTGCAGCAATAAGTATAAACACAATAATGATTACAAGAGAATCAGTAATCACAGATTCAATTTTAAGCAATGATTTCGTATCATCGCTCGCGCTTGTTTTTTCAATCATTGCAATAACTATTGCAGAAGAAGTTCCCCCTAATGCAGCTCCAAGTATAAGGGCCTGGAGCCAATCAAGCCCCCACAACAATATTAGCGAAAGGGAAAATAATACTGTAAGGATAAAAACTGCAAATGTATAAATTGTGGATTTCGTTATCGTCTTGAAAACATTGAATATGTTGAAAGATAATCCACCATCAAAAAGAAGTATAACCAATGCAATGGTGGCCATGAATGGGTACACCTCTCGCATCACTGATCCATCACCCATATTCACTACTCCTAGAATAGGCCCTATGAGAAATCCAAAAAGCATCAGAATCAGAACCTGAGAAATTTTGTACTTATCTGCAATAAGCAATGTCACATATCCAAGCACTATTGCCAATCCCAGGATGAATACTGTTTGCACCATATCCCTAGTTCAAAATCAAAATTTATTAACCTACTGCGTTAGACCAGCGAAGAAATTACTATTGCACCTAAAGCAAAAGGAACCAAAAACCTAATTATGAATATATATAGCGAAAGAAGCTTCCTAGGCACGACTTTCGCAGCTTCCCTTGGGAAACCAGTCCAACCCCATCCAAGTATAAGAACAAGCAGAAGAGCTGCAATTGGATAAAGTAACACAACCACTTTCCCATCCAAGAAATCCAGCACAGGCATCCCATCAAAACTAAGATTCACTGAAGAATAACTAAGCATAGATGGAATCGCAACAACTCCGATTATCAGCGCTGTGATTCTTGCAGCACTTTTCCTTCCATATTTTATCGCAAGATTCGAAACCACTACTTCAGCCATGCTTATTGCAGATGTTATTGCAACTGAAAAAAGAAGAATAAAAAACAAAGGCATAAGTATATTCCCAAACGGCATCTGTGCAAATGCAAGCGGAAGACTATTGAATGCAAGCCCAGCACCACCTGCAGGATCAAGCCCATATGTAAATACTATTGGAAATATTGCGATTCCTGCAACCAAAGCAATTATTGTGTCAGCTCCAGCCACAATCGCTGCAGAAGAACCGATGTCATCCCGTTTATACATGTGCGATGCATAGGTAAGCATAATCCCTACTCCTATGCTTAGGGAAAAAAGAGTTTGTGCAACCGCAGCCGCAACAACCTGGGGAGTAGGTTCCCCAAAATGCGTGTAAAATTCCAGCGCTTTTTGCAAACCAGGTAAGCTTAGAGAATACCCAAACATAATTACAAGTATAATAAAAAACAAAGGCATTAGCATCCTATTCGCTTTTTCTATTCCATCCACAAGCTTTAGCCTAGTTATTGTAAATATGATTAGTACGCTAATCGGAGTAAAAACCATGAAAAGCGGATTTTGGGAAAGTTCATTAAGCGGGGGAGGCACACCAGTTATGGAACCAAAAAAATACGCGAGTGTCCACCCAGTAACCACCACATAATACGAAAGCACTAGAATATTCAATCCATGAAATGCAAGCGCAGCAGGGAGAAATTGTTTTTTAATCGCGCAAAATGCCTGAGTAAGCGGAGCTGCAAACCTTCTTCCAGCAGTAAACTCTAGAATCATTATTGGAATTCCAAGAAGCAGCACACAGACCAAATAAATAGCAATAAACGTACCTCCTCCGTATTCCCCAGCCATATATGTGAATCTCCAGAGGTTACCTATCCCTACTGCTGAACCTATTGCTGCCAATATGAACATTGCTTTGGAGGACCATTTATCATTTCCCATACTCTTCGAATTGATTTCGGAAATAACTATATATACTTTTCTCCCTCATCATTCTTTATGTATCATAAAAATCAAACCAACTTTCGCCTAAATGGGGACAAAGTATCGGAAAACAAGCTTGATACAGTAAGAAAAAAACTTTATTTTGCAATACTATTGGTCGTGATCTTTTTCTCAATAGGAGTATATACGTACGAGATTGTAGAAGGTTGGGATATGCTTACCTCCATCTACTTCATTAGCGCCACAATGACCACGGTTGGCTATGGAGACGTTGTGCCGCACACAGAACTTGGAAGGATGGCCACCATAATTTTCATGTGGCTCGGTATCTCAGTGGGTTTCTACCTCATCTATACAATTACTGAATTCAGGGAAAAGGAAGTGGACCACCGCCTTATAGGAGTGATTAGAAAAGTAGAAGGCGAAGGGAGACGATTCGGAATTTAAAGGTTACTTTACAATATCTTTTTGGTGATAGTGTGTCAATAGTAGAATACGATGAATATAAAGGGAATAAACTGATAGTTTTGAAAAGAGATGAAAATGATCAGTACGCATTCAAATTCGGAAAAAACAAGGCAAAGCTCATAGTTGAAAACTTTGATGCAATAAAGGATTTTGCTGAATCGGCTGAAGAACCTGAAATATAAGTATGAAGATAGAGTGGTGCTAAAATTGAAATCAGATTTTTCGACTAAACGAAAAATACTTTCCATTTTAAAATATTAAAATGGTGCTAAAATGGAAATAAAAAGCCTCCTTGCTGGCTTATTCCTTGCGTTCGGTCTTTCCAATCTGCTTGCAGTTTTAGGAATCCCATTCTCCATAAGCTTGGGAATTAGGCTAGGTGGCTTTGATATGGGTGGCATAGTGCTTGCCCTTCTTTCCCTAGGAATAGCATATTATCTCATAAAATCAAGATGATGGATCCTTGCGGTTTTTGTGATGCACGATGTTGCAGGAACCATGTGATTACTGTAACTTCTTTCGACATTGTGAGAATAATTTCCAAAACTAAAATGAAATTTGAGGATTTCGCATCACTTGAGCCTCTTAAAATCCTAAATTACGATGAAGATACAGTTTTGGAATGCTATGAAAAAGGGCTGCGCTATGATTATGTCCTTGCGCTAAAATCCCATCCCTGCACTTTCCTAAAAGGAAATAGGTGTACAATACACCATTTCTCTCCTTTAGTTTGCCGCTGCTATCCATTCAACTCAATAGGAAAAATTCTGAAGAGGAAGCAGTGTTCCATTACCTCGGATGTATTATTCAGATTAAATGGTCCTTCTCAAACTGAAGAATATTCTACTCAAATAAAAAAATACAAGGAACTAGTAAGAAAATGGAATAGAAAAAAAGGCACAGTAAACCAGTGCATAAAATTCCTTATGAAATTCAAGCCATAATCCTTGCTGCTACTTCCTCAATAGTTTTTTTAAGCGCATCTCCACTCACAGGGGCCTGGATTAAGGTTACCCCTTGTTCAGCTAACTTCACAGAGCCAGAGTACGCAGCATCTCCTGTAGTTGCACAAATCCTTGAAGCATCAATTCCTTTTCTAATAAGTTCTTCAGCAGTAGGCCTATCACAAAATATTACTGCTTTCTTATTCCCATTCAATTTTTCCGTAACCTCAAATCCAAACCTTTTAAGCATGTTGACAAAAAGTGGTCCATTTGATGGAATTTCTGATCTAGGATGCTTTGATGAGACTACAATTACTGAAATATTCGATCTATCCACTAAAGGATCCTTTTTTATACCTCCTTTAGCCCCACTCTTTACTAATTCTGTACGTTTTTGTTTATTCATAGTTTTACCTTTTTAAATTAGTTATTAGTTTTAATGATATTATGCGGAAGTTTTTAAAAAACTATTTTTTTTCCATTGCTTCTTCAACTCTTTCCTTTGCAATAATCTCTCCTGCTTCTCTTACATCATTATCCTTCATCCTTTCCAATGCAAGCGCAGTGTTCTTCCTTATTTTCACACTCACCAAAGAGAACATCTTTTCCGGAGTGTATCCTTCCAGTTCCGCATAAGAACTTATAACTCCTCCTGCATTCGCAATGAAATCAGGAATCACCAATACCCCTCTTTTTCCAAGCTCTTTTTCCACATCCTGCGGAATAGGGATATTAGCAGCTTCTACAATTATTTTTGCTTTTACTCCTGCCGCATTCTTTTCAGTAATAACATCCGGCCTTGCACCAGGAATTAGAACATCCACATTCAAGGTGAAAAGCTGCTCTGCTCCAATAACCTTTCCTTCTGAATACTCAGTAACTGTTCCTTTCTGTGCCTTAGTTTCCATGAGCTTCTCATAATCCAGTCCTTGCTCATTGTAAATAGTTCCTTTTGAATCTGAAACAGCAACCACTTTTGCCCCTTTCTCAGTTAAAAATTTCATTGCAAAAGTTCCAACATTCCCAAATCCTTCAATAGCAACAGTTCTTCCACTCAACCCCAGTTTAGTAAATTCAGCAGCAACATCAGCAGCTTCAACAACTCCAAACCCAGTACTTCCCAATTCATGCGGTAAACCGCCCATTGAAGTGGGCTTTCCAGTAGCAGCCTTCAAAGTTCCAATCTCATCTGAAAATTCTCCCATCTCCTTCTCAGTAATATTCATATCTGGCCCTGCAATGTATAAATCAGGAACATATCTCTTTATCATCCTTGCAAAAGCCCTTACATATTCCTCTTTATTCACTTTTTTCGGATCCCCCTTGATCCCTGATTTCGCGCCCCCGAATGGAATATCAGCTAGTGCATTCTTCCAGGTCATTGCCCTTGCAAGCCCCATAACTTCATGAGTAGTAATATCTGGAACCATTCTTATTCCGCCTTTACCCAAACCTATCGCAGTATTATCAATTACAAGGACCCCTTGCATTCCAGTCTTCTGGTCGTAAACCTCCACCACATATTCTGGCCCATATTTATCTTTTGCGTACATTTCAATCCCCAGCTAATTTCAAAAGAAATCAATTTAAATTAATGCACGCAAATCTCAATACTATTCTATTAAAAATAGTATTTATTCGGAACAATACCGGATTTTATTAATTGCTCCCATAGTTCCCATATCCCTTTTTCTTTGGAAAAGAAAAAGGTCTGAGGGTTTCACCCCAAAAAGAAAACTTGGTGTGATTAGAGTTATAGTCTCTTAACTGGAGACTGAAAACCGAAAACGATTATTGATCATTCTTTGCTCCCATAGTCTAGCCCGGTTAAGGACGCTGGACTCTCACTCCGGTAACTCGGGTTCAAATGTATTCAATTTCGGGGAACTGAAAACCCGAAACTGGAAACTGAATTTCCCGATGGGAGCGATTTTATTTTTTCATTAATCCATTAACCGCTTCTTTAACTTTAGCCTCAAAATATGCAAGAAAAGCACCCGGATCTAATGCCCCTTTATATTCTCCAAACCCATTTGGTCCAAATCCAATTCTCTTATCCTTTGAGTACTCTGAAATGTCATCAAGCCTTGCGTACGAACCTTCATCAACTTCGCAACCAACTGGGCAAAGAAATACAAGCTTTCGTCCGCCATCGCCTTCGAGCCTAAAATCTCGTTTATGCTCTTCATAATCTCCAAAAAGAACAGTATCAGTTAACTCTGCAGATTGAAACACAACACCATAATATCCTGGGCGCAAATCCTCAAAAGTATCAAAATATCCTTTCATCGCAGCAGGAAACCGTGTGCATCTACCTGCCGGATGGTTGTATGTTCTTGGTCTTTTTGTCCCATCAACTATGATAATATTCGGATCGTATTTTTCAACAAAATCCAAAGTGCCCCTTAATGTGGGACATACCATTGGCCTCCAACCTAATCTTATTCCAGCTTCACTAAATTGCGTCATAAAGCAATCTGCTGACATGGAACTTATTCGTTCATAACGCACATGAATTCCATTTGCTTTCAAGTAATGCTCTATTGGCTTCACAACAAAGCTAGCACCATACGTCATATTCCCTATTACAAGAAGCGGAACCCCTTTAGTTTTTTCAGCCATTTTCATAATAAATTGTAAACTATTAACTGCTTCAATTGCAGTTGGGAGAATCGCATCCAACTTACGGCGATCTATTAACATCCCTTTTATAAGTATTGGCAAGTTGCAGAATTCTTCAAAATCCATCCATTTATAGCTTGGCCTAAATCTCATTTGCGTTGTAAATTCTAATTCCTTATGCAATAAGCTTCCATTAAAACCGCCATGCTTTATTTTCTCATTTTCTATAGTCATTCTCTCCAAAGCCATAGAAAAGTTCTGAATAAACATCCAAAGAAGTGTATGTGTAGGCAAAACACCATACTCCTCCATAGTCTTTAGCCAATCACTTGATATTGGTGGATTTTCTAACAGTTTTTTTATATCAGGTTTAGATATAATATCTAAAAATTTCTTAGTATAATCTGAATTGTTTCCCAACACTACACATAACCTTCTCAGCGCATCTGCAGCATACCTATGTCTATCAATCGAAATTCCTCCTAATATTTCATCCACTTTCGGATGACCAAATCTCCTCGCAAACTTACGTGGATTTACAGAGATTCCACTCTTCTGTATTTTGAGCATATGTTATAATTTATGTTTTTATATTTAAAAATACTATGCTAATCCGATTTCTTCGTTTCCTTCTCAATTCTTTTTCCTATTGCTTCCTTAATTGTCGAAAGCATTTCGTTTACAGATGGCGGACCAGTAACTTCCAAAGGCATACCTAAAAAATCAGCAATCATTTGTGAATCTGCTCTTTTCTCATCATCAGGCGCTTTCACAACATCCATAACACTTGCAGAGACCTTTCCGAACTCAAGTGGCACTTCTTCTTTTGAATCCAATTTAATTACTAGAATAAACTGATATTGCATACTGCGGCTCCTTGTCCCGCTACTTTTCAGAATTTTGCGAAGCTCTATTTGTTTAATCCTAGAAAGCTGAAACTCTTTTCTCTCCTCCCCGATCAGCTTTCTAAACGAAATAAAGCACCTTCCTGAACCCTTGTCAAAAACCACTCTAACTATTTTATTTGATATAATTGAATACAGCCCCAGAACTGTAAAAAGCGCTCCAATAACAATTCCTACTTCTTTTAAATCCACAAGATATCCTGCACTTTTTAAAGAACTGTAAATAGAAAACAATCCAAGCACAATCATTAACGCTCCTAAAATAAAACCGATGTAATTATTATCCTTCAAAACCAATCGTGAACCTTCATTTGTTATTTTCATATTCAAACTTCCTCAAAATTGTTTTTAAATCAGTATCAATATCAGATTTTCATTCTTACTAATATATTTTAAACTCTTAATGGTAAGAGCAGAACATGCGCGAAGAAAAAGGCCAACTACCACCAGAATCAGTGGAACTAAAACCCAAATACGATCTATTCCACCAAGGGCCTGAGAGAAACATAAGAGAATCATTCAACGAAGTAATAATGGCCTACGCGAGAAAAGATCCAGAAGCCCTAAAAGGATTAAT
>JAHJBR010000157.1 GCA_018813445.1 Microcaldota archaeon
ACGATTGCCCCTCTTGAGAATCCGCCTGAAAGCATTCTGTCTAATCCAGATATTCCGGTTTTCACTATTTCGCGAGCCATCCCCTCACCCTTTTTTTTCCATAAGTTTTTTTCCAAGCTCAGTCCTTGCACTCACTGCTTTTTTGAGCTTTTCCATATCTTCAGGCCTGTAAACTTTCTCAAGGATGAACTTTTTAAGTTCGTATGTATTTGATGCGACAGTCATAAGGATATTCTGGGCTTGGTATGTGTCCATCATAAGTTCTGCAGGCTCTAGTATTTCAACTGAGAAAGGAGGATGTTCTGAGCAGATTCTAGCAAGTGATGCAAAATTTTTAGTGAGCACTTTCACATCTACTGCGGTTGTGAATAGAATTTCATCTCCCACTGGTTCTTCTATTTCGCCTACTGCATAGACCACTCCTTCAAATTTCAGGAGTTTTTGCACGAACGCTGCGCCAAGCTGTTGTAAAGCTTCTTTGTTATTTGAGTTTATGTCGAAATAGAGCATTGCAAGTACTCCTCCTTTTGCCACTGTTTCTTTTGTGAGTTTTTTTACATCTGTTCCTAATTCCTTATCTAGGTCCATATCATTCACCTTTGTATTTTATGCATTGGGCTTTTGTTTCTGGGTCTGTGAGAATATCGCAGTCCATTTCAACATAAAGTGCATCAGAAAAAATATCGCTGAAATTACATACGCCTCCAGTTATTTCAAAAACTTCTTCTCCGAATGATGCAGGTCTGCATTCAGGCATAGAGGAGAAATTGAGGTTGGATGGCATCCCGATTTCAGGGGAGGTGGGATTGCCTTGCATGTTCATATCCATCAATACCCAGGAGCAGTTTTCAAAAAGGCTCCCTGCCTGCCCTCCTTTTTCATAGTAGTTTTGGCCATCCGTTATCGTTGTGAATATTTCTCCTGATTCTGGATCTAAATAATCGCTTCTCATCTTTTCTCCATCCATGTAAAAAGTTATGTTTTGGGTGGATAACGAGATTGTGCATTTTATTTGGCCTGGTGTTTGTGTTGGAAATTCCACTGGCTGGATCTGGGCTGGATCTGGGTGAGGTGGAAGGTAGCTGGTTTCATTTAAAGGAGTAGGTGGAGTAATGCATCCGAAAGCAAGCAAAAATAATGGAAATAGTGCTAAAGTTCTTTTCATAGGAATCCCTAAACTATTTAAATAGCAATATTTATAATTATGAATAGGATTATGCGGGGTATGAGGGATTGAAATGTGTGCTGGATACGCTATTGAGAGCCATTTTGGCAAGGAGATAAAGGTTGTGGGTTCCAAAGAAGTAGATCGCACCATTGCAAATTTAAGAAAATGTATTGTTGAAGGGCAGGGATTTAAGAAAAGAGGCTGGAGCACGTTTGAGAAAGTTTATAAGGAGCACCAAGAGGAATTCAAGAAATTAAGTGCAAGTGATTTGGATTATGTATTGGGTCAAATGGCGCAAGTGATTAAGATTTGGGGTAGTGGGAAGGCTGGGACTGGAACAGTCGCAAATATATTCGAGAATTATTTTGACAAGAATAAGGATGATGCTCTTACTAATATATGGTCCTATGTATTAGGAACAAAAATAGCTGGAACAAGGCGCACCATAAAAGAAACCAGTAGGGAATATCTTCTTGGACTGGAGTATAAACGAGATTATTACACAAAAAGGGTGGCAAGAAAAAGAGAAGCGCCGCAAATAATTCCTAAACCAATAGTACGTGAAACACGTGTAATTATAGAAGAACAAACGAAAAAGGTAGGAGGTAAAACAACGCAGGAACAAGCTCTTGAAATGATGAATGGAACTCATTCGTTAGCAGAAATAGCAATGAAAACTGGACTTCCTATTGAAGAGATTATGAGGATTGAAGAGGATAGTGCTTTCAAAAGAGCGAGTCCACAAGGTAGTGCAAAAACTGGAAGAAGATTTGATGATTTTAATGGAGTGAATATGGCAGAAGTATTTGTAACCATAGGACTTAAAGAAGATGGATTAGATGTCAGCAGATCAGGGTTAAAACGTTACTGGCAAGACTATGGGAGATGGGCAAAGGAAAAACCAGATTTGGCTTTTCAAGACCAGAAAGTAGTTAATGGACTACACAATTCTTATTTTATTAACTATGTAAAGTTAAGGGAGAATGGGCAAAGCGATCCTAATTACAAGGATGTAGTTAGTATGTTATAGGTGAACAATATGGCTGAAGCACTAAAGAAAAAACCTGTAGAAAGAAAAACTGAAGAATGGCAACAAGTTGGTTCAAAACTTGTGCTTGCAGTTGTGAACAATAGTTCAAGAGGTATTTTTGAAGACCTGCAAAAGGATTGTGGAGAACTTACTAATGTAGATAGAAAAGAACTTAATAGAATAATAGGAAGGTTAAGCGCTGTAGGAAATAGAGGGGATTTAGAAAAAGTTTTCAAAGAATTATTTGGTAAAGACTATGAAGCATTAGGTAAGCCATTATTTGATATAATAGAGGTCAATTTTTCGAGTTATTCCGAATTTGCAAGCATATTCAAACTTAGTGGTGTTGAATCAATCAAACCTGATGCGTTAGATAGCTTTGATCTTGGGAAAGAACTTTCTTCGAATTATGTGAAGCTTGCAATAAAAGTAGAGGATTACATAAGCACTGCTTCGAATATAGATCTTAATGTAGCCATCCCCAAATTAAATATACTTGGACGTGAGCAAGATGCAGCAAATTTTTTCATAAGAATGCATTTTGGTATGAGCAGGGATGAGTTTGAACGCAATTTTACAAGATATGGTGCAGAAGGCGGAAATGAAACAGAATTGTTGGAAAGTTTTGTCAATAAAACGCT
>JAHJBR010000019.1 GCA_018813445.1 Microcaldota archaeon
CTTGGTGCAGGAGGCTACCCAGACGTTGCTGCAAAGGCTGCAGAGGTTGACAAGGCACTTATAGAAAAAGAAGTAGATGGAGCGCACTTAGTGTTTATCTGCGCAGGAATGGGCGGAGGAACTGGTGGTGGTGCTGCACCTATTGTTGCTTCAACTGCAAAAGAGCAGGGCGCAATAGTAGTTGCCATGGTAACCTATCCATTTGCTTTGGAAAGAGCAAGGAAAAAGAAAGCTGATGAATCCATTGCAGCACTTAAAAAACACTGCGATTCAGTTATTATTTTAGACAACAATAGGTTAGTGCAGTTGGTTCCAAACTTGCCAATGAACGAAGCGTTTGCAGTTGCAGACGAGATTCTCTCAAGGGCAATAAGCGGACTTGTCTGGACAATTACTCAACCTTCATTGATTAACATAGACTTTGCAGATGTAAGATCAATCATGCAAGGAGGCGGAGTAGGATTTATTGCAGTAGGAGAAGGCAAAGGAAACGACAAGGTGCGCGGAGCAGCTGAATCCGTAATAAAGAACAAACTTTTAGATGTGGAATTTGAAGGCGCAAAAGGAGCACTTATTCACATATCTGGAGGCAGTGATCTCACCTTGGGAGATGCAATAAAGGCAGGAGACATTATAACTGAAAGGATGGACGCAGAAGCCAACGTGAAATGGGGTGCAAGAATAATCCCCGACTACGAAGGCAGGCTTGAAATCGTGGCCATTGTTACTGGAGTAAAAGGTGCTTCAGTAGGCGGATCTTCCTATCAAGCTGAGGAAGAGAGCTCAGCAAGCCATATATTCGGCGGAGACCTGGAAGTTATTGCATAAATCTTTTGTTTTTTTACCTAGACGTCATTCAGTTAAAGCTGTTTGGCGTCTTCATATCTTTTTTTGAGTAATTATAGAATAGAAAAGCCACTGGAAACCTACCCTTATTTTTATTTATAAAGCTTTATTCTCGTCCTATTCTTGGTGATCAGTATGAAGATGGATATAGAAATGATGAGGAATTTAGTTTCCCTAGGGTACACAGCTAAGGAAAGTGGATTAGATATAGAGGATGTAGTAGATATGATTGAAAAGGGATTTGTGGCAGTACAGCCGCAAAAGCAGATGCAGCTTGCAATGTTCTAGATTATACTCTCCCTAGATTTGTATTTTATATTTCTTTCATTTCCTTTATCATTTTTCTAAGCTCCTTTATAGTAAGAAGATTTACAGAACCATTCATAACTTCTAATTTGACCATTGCTGCGCTTTCTGAAGTGGAATTAAGCATATCCTCAAACTCTGCCTTTTCCTCATCATTCTCAAATAAAACAACCACTGGATTCTTTTGCATGTATTGTAACGCAAGCCCTATTTTTTCCTCCCAGACTTTTGGAGAATCAACTATGTAAACAAAGAGATTCTGTCCCAGCACACTAAGCTTAATATCACAGTCTTTACTTTCACCTATGCTTGTGAATGGAACTGCTTCAGTTATGCACATGTCCCTTATGCTTCTGTAAATTGAAAGAAACTTGATGCTTTTCCCAGTCTTCTTTTCCCACCTAATAAGACCATAATAATTGAGTGCCTTTTTTACATCCCCTGTGCCCTCAAGGTTTTCCAGAATATACTCAAGATTATAATCGCTTATGAAAACAGGTTTGCTTTGGTAAACTATTTTTCCAAACCCTTTCTTTATTTCACTGAGTTTTAAAGGCGTACTGGCCCATTTGTAATCCTCGTTAACCTTTTCCAACACATCTAAAACCGCACTTTTCTTAATTGGTATTTTGATGCTCATAAGTGGCGGGAAGTCTGGAATATCTAATGAATAATCTACTGTGCTAGTAAGCCTTGCAAGGTAAGGGGCGATGAAATATAATGATGCTAGTATTCCAAATGCTGCAACCCAGAATAAAGGATTGTCAGAAAGTCTTCCGCTTTCAGGATTTTCAAGCACTACTTTTTTTGTAAGCTGGTTAACCTTAAATTCAAAAGTATAATTTCCAGTAGGGAGGTTTGTACCTACTATTTTATCCTTGAGGCTTATGGATAGCTCAGAACCACTTGTCTCATATGTTCCATATTCTCCGCCATTTACAATTACTATTACGTCTTTAAGATAGAAATCTTCACCACCTGCGCTAACCTTGAATGTAAAATTACCCTCTCTGTAATCCTCTTTTACTGTTTGAAAATTAATGTCTACTATCTGAAGAATCGCATTTGCATATTTGTTGTTTTCTTCATCAACTATATTTGCAATATATATTTCAGGATTTATACCTATCTTGTCTTCAAATTGTATTCCTCCACGAAGCGCAAGTTTATCCCTAGATACTCTGCTTTTGCTTACCTCATTTCCATAGGCATCTTTAATTGAGAGATAAAGGAAACGGCTTTCATTATTGTTTTCATTGAGTACAAGTAGGAAATTTGTGCTTTGTCCACTTATATTATAAGGCACGGTTTTTGTTATGTCGTTTACATAGAAAAGCCCACCATTTACATCTGGTCTAGGGTATGCTGCTATAATCTTTTCTTGTTGTGCAGTGCCATTCTTAGCTATAACACGTATTAGAAGATTTTTCTCGTTTTCTGCAAATGGGACTGAAAACAAAACCTCTTGGTTACCACCAGGGGCTGGATTTAGATTAAATGTTTTCCTTGCTTTTGGAGGATTCCATAGCATTTGAGTTACCATCATCTCCAAATCATCTGCGGCAGATTCATAGCTTTCCCAACCACTGTCTAAAACTTGAGGTATAAACAGAATTGCCCCATCTCCAATATTCACTACGCTTACTATCCCATAGAGCATTAATGGATTTTGGTCTTTGGATGCTTTAACCGTATAGAGGCCTGCTTGTGATGCTTTGAAACCATCAGTTGCTTTCAGGTTTGCTGATTGGAATACTAACCCTTTTGTAACATTAGAAGTCATAAGTAATTTATCTCCATTCTCAGTTATTACATAATTGAATGAATATCCTATGTAGATTACTGATACTCCTCTTTCTGCAATACTAATTATGTTTTCTGGTCCATCATTTGCAAGCTTTTGAGGAAGATATCCGCTTGGAACTATGAGTATACACCCAGAAGGAAGATTTTCAACCTGCTCAAGACTAATTGAATTCACTAAAATTCCATTTTCCTTTAGTTTCTTTTTCAGATCATGGAAAAATTGAGGATAGCTTTCACTTTGTTCTCTCTTACTCTCTAAAATAAATACTTGGTTTGGCGGCAACCTATCATAACTTTCAGTAACTACTTGAACGTTTTCTGCGCCAGATGAACCATATTCAAGGATATAATATGCAACATTGTGCGAAGCTATACTATGCGGTCCAAATGATGCAATACCACTACCTTTCACTGCTGCAAATAGAGAAGGCATCATGGAAATCTCTGGGAGTTCAATAACCGATTCACCTCCACCAAAAAACATATCATATCCAATAACTCCTGCAAGAACAAATGCTACCATGAAGACGAATACTATTGGTTTCTTCAGCTTTTCTCTTTTTTCCTTATCTTCAGACCAAAGTGTTTCCTTTAGTTCATTTACCAAAACATCCAAAGGTCTTATTTCCTTGATTTTGAATCTCTTTTTGTTATAATATTTCTTGCGAGTATCAAACTTGAATATTCGCTTTTTTATCGCACTGATTTTTTTAATTCCTGCCATCTTATTCACGTGTCTATTGTGTTGGTTGTATGAACCCTTCCCTCACCAGCAAGTTCAGTGCTTTTTCAATCCTGTTTTCAGGAACCTTGTAAAATCTTGAGAACTCAGTTATGTTTATTTCTCCGCCGTGTTCAGAAATCCACACCTGTACTTTTTCCTTGAGGGTTTCATCGCTTACTGTTTCTAATTCCTCTAATTTTATTGCCAATTCCTCATTTTTAGTCTTTAGTGCATAATTTTCTCTTTTTATTGAATCTATCTCTGCACCAAGCCTTTTGAGCCGGATTACAAGTGATGTGTAATCTTTTTTTACAGTATCATAGGTGGAATAAAGCTTTTGGTAATCCATTCCAAGGTAATCGTTCATGTCCTTTAGTGCAGCATCCATGAGCTGATACAGTACAGGAGGTTCTACCTCATAGGTACTTCCAAGCGTAGTAAGCACATTAAGCATGAATCTTACCATATCTATTTTCCTTTTCTTTGGGGACAATCCAGGAGTTATTGTGAAAAGTAGTTCTATGGAAGTTTTCCCGAATTTTATTATTGCAAACGAGTATGGATTCTTATTTATATCCCTGCTTTCAATATACGTTGCGTTTATCCCATTTTTTTCAGGAACAACTTCAGTAAATGATAGGCGTTTTATCTTTGTTTCTATTTCCTTAAAATTGCCCTTTAACTTTACAAATATCTTGAAACCATCAACCCTGGGTGCTTCGAGGATCTTTTCATTTTTTGCCATAACTACCACATTTCTTCAGGATCCTTTTTTCTTTTTCTGTTTTTCAACTTCTTTTTCCAAAGCAGGAGTAAAATAAATCAGCATGGCCATTAGGATTATACCTAGGCCCATTAATAATCCAAAAAACATTATCATTAAATTAAGGCCGCCTGAAATTATTTGTAATCCGATAACAAAGACTATGATTAGTGCTGCAAGAGCTATAGAATAGACCATCTGTTTCTCAAATTTTTTCCTTTTTGGTTCGTATTTTGGAAAGCATTCTTCACAAACATACAGCTCGTTATTTTTTGCCATGCCTAGCGTGGCCTTTACTTTTCTTATCGCCTTGATAATCCTATCATCTTTCACAGGGTATGCGTTTCCCTGGACTTCATTCGTACAGACTATACATACTTTTGGCATTGAGTTACACCTCTTTATCCATTCGCATTATCAATAGACAAGCGAGCAATTTAAACCTTTCAATCTTCCTCCAAAAGCACCTGGGTTACATCCCGGTCTCCCAGATCCTCTTTTCGGTAGTCAGCTTTGGTGAAAATATTGATTATTGTGCTGTCGTCTATGTTCATATCCTTGAGGAATGCAGCTATATTGTTTCTTGCTATCCCATATCGTTCTAGCAATATAACAAAGAACACCACGTCTAGGTGCCTGCTCTTTCTTTCAAACAACTTTGTGACTTCCTCAAGCCGCTCTTCACCAAGCCCAAACTCCCTAAGTTTTTTCCTTAGGTCATCCTTATGGAACGAAATGCTTTTTGGCATGTTTATATCCCTCTTTTGCTTTTCTGTAAGAACCTCAATAAGGTCCAGGAAAAGCTCTTTCAAAGGCTCTTCACCCTCTATTTTATCCAGCAGGAAGGTACTTGCGTAGGATGCGGCACTGTGGAACGCCATGTTCACAGCTGCTTCACCAACTCCGAATTTTCCTATTTCTTCCCTCATGAAATTGCTGAAATTAAGGCTTCCTTGCAGGTAATCTAGGTATCTCTCAAACTTTACTTTAAGTATGAAAGTAGTACCTACGTTTGAGAAAATTGTTTCACTTATGTCTGTTGGATTCTGGCTTGCAACAATTAATCCAAAATTATATTTTCTTCCTTCCCTAACTATCATAACTGCGTCGCTGTTATCCTCTTTTGCGATTTTCCAGGCTTCATCCAGTACAATTATCAGGCGAAGGCCCTTCTCCTTAGCCCAGCCGCTTGCCCTCATCTTTTCTTTTATGAACTGTAAAATAGAAAGTGCACCAAGGGCTCTTGTAACTTCGTCAGGAAGCCCTGAAAGATCCAAATCTATTAGCCCTGAAGTGGTTATTTCATCAAGGCTAACTGTACTTTGCTGAGCAAAAAAATCTTCACCTGGTTTTACGAACTGCTTTAATCTATAGATTGAATTTTCTAGTTCTGCAGGGAATTCATATTTGCCTAGCTTGCTCTGTTCTTCAAGCAATTTCACAACATCCTTTAGAGTGGGTGGCATGAGCGCTTTTCCTATTTCATCCCTTTGCTCGACTGCATCCATTTTGAACTTGTTTTTCAAATAGGCTTTTTCTATTGCTAATTCGGTTAATCTTTTTTGCTCAGGATATTGCCCTAAATCTGTAAGTAGTTCCAGAGTACGCATTACCTGCTTTATTCTGTTATAAGGTTTCATTCCTCCTAAATCAAGCAGGTTCAAATAGGAGCCCTTTCCTAATGAAATTATCTTTCCTCCCGTCTGTTTTACCCAATCTTTGTATTCTCCTGCCCAATCTATTATCAGTGCATTTGTGTTCCAAACAAAGCTTGCACGGGTAAGAAAAGTTTTAATGAAATATGATTTTCCACTCCCAGTTATTCCCACCACTGCGATGTGTGGGTTTGCAACAGGTTTGTATGACCAATAAAATGGAACATGAAGCATCTTTGTTCGTCCAACATAGATTGAATCACTAGGGTTACTGAAAAGAATATCCATTGGTGGTTCTGGAGGGTGCACTAGAAAATTTCTTTTTGCAAGCTCCACATTGGAGATTTTCGATAGGTGAAGTTTCCCCATTTCAGTTCACCGCTGCCTCAAGATCAAGTGGGCTTGTGGGGATCATTGTCTCCCATTCAAACGCCCTGAGCATCTGTTCGGCATGGTCGCGCAGCTCGGTGGAGTTCATGGTGGTGGATGCAGGCA
>JAHJBR010000020.1 GCA_018813445.1 Microcaldota archaeon
TATCATGGTCTAGGAAGGTCTTTTTCAATGCTTCATCTTGAGTATAGTCAACAAGTGCTTTTGCGATTGCTACGCGTGCTGCCTGTGCCTGACCCATCTGTCCGCCTCCACGAACATTCACGCTTATATCCATTTCATTTAATTTAGAAACAAAATTCAAAGGTTCAGAAATAATTTCCCTTATGAACTTATTAGAAATTGCTGAAAGCAAAATCCTGTTAAAAACCACGCGGCCTTTCCCCTTTTTTACTACTGCGCGGGCAACTGCTTCTTTTCTTTTTCCTTTTGCAATTGCTGCGTCGCTAGATTTTTTCTTTGTTTTTCTTTTATGCTTGGTTTCTTTGGGTTTTTCTGCTTTTTCCTCAACTTTTGCTTCCTTAGGTTCGTCTGGTTTTTTTTCTACTGGCTTTGCTTTTTCCTCAGGTTTTTCAGCTTGTTTAACATCAGTTTTATCTGCTTTTTCTGCCTTTGGTTTCCTTGCACGGCCCCTAGATGGTCTAGGCTTCTTATCAGATTTTACAGGTTGAGGTTTTACTTCATCCTTTTTTTCCGTATTCTTAATTTCTTCTATTTTTTCATCTTTCTTTGCTTCCATAAAAATCACCAATTAGCTCCCAAGCGCCTGCAAAGGGCCCCAACACTCATCGAACGTTTAAGTTCCACGGCTTTTGCATTCTCAAAAATAGTGGGCTTTCCTTTTATCTCCGGATTTCCCACATATACTTTAAGTTTCTTGAAAGCTGTTCTTCCCTTGTCTTTCTTAAAAGGTAACATGCCCCGTATCATTCTTCTTACCAATAGATTTGGGATTTTGGGCCATTTTGGAGAAAATTCTGGAGTTCCCTTATGCTGAAGTCTTCTCCTTTGCGTATATCTTTCTATTGTAACTTCTGGATCTCCTGAAATTACAATCTTCTCGCAATTTATAAGATGTACTTCCTCTCCTTCCATTAGCTTTTTTGCAATATTACTTGCAAGGCGCCCAAGAATCATTCCAGGACCATCAACTATAATCATCATAATCACCTAAACAAGAATAATTACGGACTTGCCTTCAGGATTCTGATTTGCAAGCTCCTCTATCCCAATTATTTTGGATCCGCTCTCGGCTATTGCCTTTTTCGCGCCCTCGCTAAAAGAGAATGCAGCAATGGTGAGCTTTTTGGACATTTTTCCAGAACCAAGTACTTTTCCAGGAATTAGAATGGTTGTTCCATCTAAACCATAGCTCTCGATCTTGCTTACATTTACTTCCACTCTCCTTCTATTTGGTCTTGAAAGTAATTCAGCAGTGCGCTTCCATATCCGCTTCTTTTCTTTTCTGAGCCTTTCTATAAGGTCGTTCAAATCTTTTCTTTCATGCATATAATCCACCTTTTCGCCTAGAATAGCTTGCTATTCTTGGGCTCGCCCCATTTAAGGAACTTAAAATAGATCAACTAACGTTATATTGAATAAGAATATTTAAAAAGATTAAGAAAAGGGAAAAATAAGAAAAAAAGAAAAGATTATGGCTCCTCTTCGACATCGATTGTGAATGTCCTGTCTGCTAGAGTCCTAATGTTTCCTGCAAGGTCAGTCATGGTTGTGCTGTATGTGTAAACATCGTTGGGAAGAATTACTTCCAGACTGCAGTAACCTCTGTATGGTCTTCTTGGATCTGATACTTCACAGTCCATTTCATACTGATCTCCGTTTAAGTCTACCCATGCTTCGTCAACATTGTATTCGTTGTACCTTACTTCGAAGAACATCTCATTGGTGTCAGTGTAGGTTTTCCCATTCCTTGGATTATTTCTTGTGTAACTTATGGCTGGATCCCTTGTATCTAAGACCACACTTCTTTCTTCAGTGGAAAGTTGTTCATCCTCAGCATTCTTCAAAGTAACACTGTAGATGTATTCTTTATTTCCTCTGCTTGCAAGTATCTTGGTGTACCAGCAAAGCTGTTCTTCTGCATCGCAGGTCATTGTGTATGACACTCCATTTATTGTGGCTTTTGCACTCGTAGGTTCGAAGTCATTGTATTCCACTTCTATGTACAATGAACGTTCTGGTTCGTAAGCATTGTCCGGAGGCGTATTCTCAGTAAAGTCAACATAGGTGTATGCATCCACTTCGAAGAATACAGTAGGATCTCCTTCGTTGCCAAGATTGTCTATTCCTATTACAGTTACTGAATGCTCTCCGTTTTCCAAGCCAGTTAGGGTTGTTCCTTCGCAATCCGGAAGCTCTATCGGGTCTCCGAGATCAAGGACATACCAGCATTCCGCAACTCCTGATTGTGCATCAGTTGCAGTGTATGTAAGTGCTAGTCTTCTCCTATTATAGGTCGTATCGGTTGGGCTGGTTATTTCAACGGTTGGTCCGGTGTCATCTATTTCATAATCCAGGTCTTCCCAAAGGGTTGGTCCTTCACCCATATTTTCAACATTGTCAAACACATAGGTGCTTATTCCATATGCACTGCTTGTATCAACATCCTCGAATACGCATGTGCCGGATTCAGGATCGTATTCAGCTTCATACCATTCTCCGCCATCATGCCCATCTGAAACAAATATTTCGCAGTATTGCACGCCGCTTGCTGCATAGGTAACTTCTGGCCCCAGATCTTCAGCAGTGTCAACAACTTCCAGAGTTATTGTGGATAGACCGGATATATATGTGGTTTCTCCATCATCGTAGCTTGGATCTATTTCTATGCTTAATACTTCAGGCAATCCTGTATCTACAAGAACCGGAACTTCTGTGCCTGTTGTTGAGAAGCCCATGTTGTCGAATGCCCTGATATTTAATGCAGTGGCTTCTGATGTATCTACCTCCGTGTAGCATATCTCCTCTTCGTCATCATATGTGGCTAGATTCCATGTCAAACCACCATCTAGAGTATATTCGCAATAATCAATTCCGCTTCCCAAACCATCGTCCACTTCTGAGTCTATGTACGAGAAGCCTGAGATGTATACTGTGCCATCATCATAGTATGGCTCTACCCATATCGGACCTACGTTTGGCGCAGTGTTGTCTATTAAGAATGGGTCTGATGGCCATGCATTCCAATTACCCACGTTGTCGATTGGTACTACGAATATGTAGTAAGTGCCGTCATCTTCCAATGGAATCGTAACATCTCCAACACAATCCGTACCCAAATCTCCTAGGTCCGTATCATCTCCGAGTACAAGATCTGTGGAAAGCCATGCGTGGCATGTCGCAATTCCTGATCCTGAATCTGCGCCGTTGGAAGTCACAGTCATGGTGTCTCCGCTTTCAACCGCATATGAGCTGAGAACCACTGAGTCTATTGTTGGTGGTGTGTTGTCTATTTGGATTTGCCTATCAGCAGACCATTCCCCGTTTCCAAGGTTATCTGCAACAAAAACACTCAATTGCTGAGCTCCATCTCCAAGTCCGCTTGGATCATCGATTGTTATGAAACCTGAACAGTATTTTCCAGCTCCTTCAGAATAATAGATGATTCCAGTGTAAGGATAACCTCCATCTAAGAGAAGATCACAGGTTCCTGAACTTATTCCTGAACCGTCTTCAGTTATTTCA
>JAHJBR010000158.1 GCA_018813445.1 Microcaldota archaeon
ACTTTATCCTTTTCAATAACCATCATCCTGTGGAATGAACAGTTTCTTCCTAATTCTTTATCTTGGGCAATTACCACTGCAGATGCGAAATAAGGACCACCATCCTTTTCTGCGTGGATTGGAATTGGGAATTTTGATAGGTCCACTTCTTTTTCAGTTACTTCTAAAACCGGAGCATTGCTAACTAATTCTGGTTTGCTGGGATTTTCTATTGCTTTAGTTAGATTAGGGATTAGATCTTCATTCTTTATTCCCAAGTAATTACAAACAAGTTCGCGTGTGGAAAATATGTTGCCTGCAACTCTTGCATCTTTATTCTCCTTTATTTGTTCGGTATATACTGGATTTCCATCCAAAGCCTTGAGTAGGCCTGCAAGTTCAAGGTTTTTGGATACTGGTTTTCTTAGTTCAACTAGTTTGCCTTGTTTTCTCAAACGTTCAATAAAATCCCTAAATGAATTCATTGCTTCCACCTTTTTCCAAGTTTGTGCTCTATTTCTAATTGATCAAGAACCCTTGCGACTATGAAATCTATAAGCTCTTCTATTCTCTTTGGCTTTCCATAAAAACCAGGCGTTGCTGGAAGAATCACTCCTCCTGCAAGAGTCACGCGTTCCATATTCTTTATTGTGATTAATGAGTAGGGAGTTTCTCGTACAACTAGGATAAGTTTTTTTCTTTCTTTTAATGCGACTTCTGCTGCCCTGTTGATTAACGAGTTTCCAACTCCGTTTGCAATTTCTCCCAGGCTTTTTAACGAACAAGGAACAACTACCATTGCATCCGGGGGATTTGAACCAGATGCATAGGGACAAGAAAAATCAAATTCGCCGTAATCCGCTCTAGGAAGTTTTGTGCCTTCGGCTTTTGCCACTTCTTTTGCTCCAGAGCTTATTACTAATTTGCATTCTACGCCTTTTATGGATTTAAGCACTGAAGACAATCTGCGGCCATATTCTAAACCAGAAGCCCCAGTTATTGCTATAAATATTTTCATAATTATAGGTTGAAACAAGGATTATAAAACCATTTCTAAACTAGGAACGGCACATGACGAATGAATAGTAAATGCTTTAAATATGAAATGAGCATATATAATTATGAAAATACTCAAGATAGGTGGAAGTGTACTAACCAAAAAATCAGGATATAGGGAAGCTGATAATGCGAATATTACGAAGATGGCAAAAACAGTTGCATCCATATGGGAAAAAGGCGTGCATGATTTTGTGCTTGTGCATGGAGCAGGATCTTTTGGCCATCCGCTTGTGGTAAAGTATAAAATAGATGAAGGTGTGGAAAGCGAGAGTCAAAAACTGGGAGCTGCAGATACTCATGCCGCTTGTACTGAGCTTTCTTCTATTTTCATACATGCACTTATAAAAGAAGAAGTACCTGCTATTTCAATACCTCCTGCATCCGTGATGGAGCTAAAGGATAAGCGAATAGTGGCATTCAACCGAGATATAATAGAGCACTACATGGCAGCTGGTTTTTTACCTGTGCTTTATGGGGATTTTGTCCAGGATAGTTCTCTTGGGGCTGCAGTGTGTTCAGGGGACCAGATCGTGGCTTTTCTAGGTAAGGATGCTGAATTTGCAGTTTTTGCTACTGATGTTGATGGCGTACTGGATGATAAAGGAGGAGTTATTCCACTTATAAACTCTGCAAACATTTCAAATATTACAAAACACCTTAGAAGCAAGAAGGGAGATGTTACTGGAGCTATGGAAGGAAAAATCCGGGAGCTTCTGATATTAGATAATCCATCATACATAGTAAATGCAAATTATCCAGAAAGAATTGTGGATCTTATGCTTGGAAAAAAGGGCGTAACTTGCACTGAAGTAATGAAAGACATGAAAATGCAGGAATTCGATAGATGATTGCTAGCCAGATCTTTTAAGAATATAAATCCTGCTTGAATACATACCTACATGGGAAAATCTTGGCTTAGCGCTGCAATCATCAACAGGTTGATTTTTAAGGCAAGAGAAAAGAGTGCACCAGTCTTCAGAATAGAAAAATTTACTCAGAAAAATAGGTTCAAATCCCTAATATTTACTGTACTTTCTGCGCGCACCAAGGATGAGACTACTCTTAAAGCATGTGAAAAATTATTCGAAAAATTCAGGAATGCAACGGAACTTGCATCTGCGAATGAAAATGAAGTGGAAAAACTCATTTATGGGATTGGTTTTTATCGTGTTAAAGCAACGCACATCATTCAATTGGCGAAAAAACTTATTAAAGATTTTAAAGGAAATGTTCCTGCGAATTTTGAAAAGCTAATTTCTCTACCTGGAGTAGGAAGAAAGACTGCGAATGTTGTTTTGGTTCATGCATTTGGAAAGGATGAAATTGGAGTGGATGTGCATGTGAATAGGATTTCCAATAGAATTGGATTAGTTAGAACAAAAACTCCTTTGCAGACTGAGCTTGCGCTGAAAAGAAAAATTCCAAAAAAACTTTGGAGTAAAATAAATATTGCATTTGTTGCACATGGACAAACCACTTGTCTTCCAAAAAAACCCAAATGTAATGAATGTATACTGATTGAATATTGTAAAAAAGTTGGAGTCAAAAGTTAAAGCAAAAAGTGATTTTGGCGATTGTGTGCGAAATCAGTTTATCTGATGAGCACACTTGGTTGGATGATAATAGATTGGGATTCATAAAAGGGGATTATAATCAGGTATTTCCCCTTTTAAAGACCGTCGAATTCATGCATATGCTTTACCACGTTGAGAACCATAATTGTATTGGTTTTCTCTACATGCGGAATGGAAAGTATCTTCTTTAAAAGAGTTGAGAACTCTGCACGGGTCTTGCACATCACCATTGCTATTGAATCATAGTTACCAGTTATATCATACACTGCAACCACTCCTGGAAGTTTGCTTATATTATCCTGTACTTCGAGTATCTTTCCTTGTGAAATATTTATCTGAACAATTCCTTGGAATTCATGGCCCAGTAATGAATAATCAAGATCTGCTGAGTAGCCCCTAATTATTCCTGATTTTTCAAGACGTTTTATCCTTTCAATCAGTGCAGAAGGACTTATTTTTATTTCCAATGCAAGCTCACGCGCAGAGCGCCTGCAGTTTTCCCTAAGGGCACCTAGAATACGTTTATCCGTCTCATCTACTTTGAAGTTTCCCTTCATAGAATCACTATTGAACTAATGAAGTTATGGCTATGAATCCGAGTTTTCTTATTTCATTAGCAATCTCTTCAGCATTTTTCTCGTTTTTTGCAAGGATGGTGCAACTTCCTCCACATCCTGCACCTGTTATTTTTGCACCCAATGCACCCAAATCACGTGCAGCGTAAATTATCATTTCATTTTCCCTGCTTGAAACTCCCATTGAGCATAAAAGACCGTGATTGATATTCATGAACTCACCCAAATCTTCGATTTTACCAGAAGAAATGGCAGTCACAGCCGAATCTATCATCTTCTTTTCTGCGTTGAACAGATCATTGTAGATTTCTGGGTTTTTGTCCCTGCGCGCCTTCACAGCTGAAATTATGTCCTCTGTGGATCCTCTTTTCTTTCCAGTATTCCCTATCACTAAATTAAGCGGGCGCCCTATCTTAAGAGGAGTTATTTCTGCTCCAGTTTGCGTTTTTTGGAAAAGAATTGCGCCGCCTTGGGTTGCAAGAGTATTATCTATTCCAGAAGGAACACCATGAAAAACCCTCTCTGATTCATAGGCATGCTTGGAAATCTCATGGTCTGTGATGAACATTTTGGATTCATCAGCAACTGCGCGTACAAACGCAACACTTAATGCTGCACTTGAACCCAATCCACTTCCTATTGGAATTTCGCTTTTAATTTTTACATTGAAGTTTTCTGTTATTTTCATGGATTTTTTGGCAGCTTCCAAACCCAGCAACAGTTTTCCATCTGCATGTGCTGCTTCAATTTTCATATGTGGGGCTTTGGTAACCTCAATTTCTATTTTTTTAGAAAGTGCTGCGCCTATTGCAGGTAGACCATATACTACAAAATGTTCACCGAGAAGGATTGTTTTTGCATATCCAAATCCTTTTCCCATTTTCTCAACCTTTCGCGACTCTTCCCCTGGGTTTTGCCATCTTCAAATCAGGATGGGCGGTTATGAGCGAATCAACATTCGCATATGGAATGAATTTTAGGTTTTCACTCACACATTTCACCAAGTAAGCATCATCTATTTGATTCTTTCCTATATTTGATGCAACTGTACGAAGTGCGTCTGCAAGGTTCTGGAAGGATTTACGTTTCCCCTTGGTGGCTTCTGCGGCTATTTTCTCCATTTCCTTATTTGGTTTGCAGAAATCAAATGCTTTTTTTACAATGGTTGCATTTATTGCTGCGAGTATGCCGGCAACCTCATAGTCTTTTGTGGTTGAATCAACACTCATCTTTTTTATTGCAATCCAATTTTTGTATCTGGCTATTAATGCAATTTGGCCTTCTAACTCTTCGGATTTTGAAGGTTTTATCGATGAATCGATCATTGAGCATGAAATGGTGGCGCGTACTTTATTTTTTGTGAACGCAGCACACACAAGCTTGGATTCTGCTACTGGAAGCAATGCTTCATTATCCACAGTTTTGAGAAGTGCTGATTTCCATTCCCCTGGTTTTCTGCTTTCAAAGAATTTAGCTGCATCCTGGATTCCATTTCCTTCTTTTGCAAGGTTTTCAATCATTGCGCAGTTTATTCCTGCATGGCAAAACGCACTGGAATCAATAACTTCATGGAGTTGTGCAAGCGCACATGCAACATCTTTTTCAGACGCATTCGAAAGATTAAATATTACTGAATGGTTCCAATCCTTGTAACGGCCAGAGAATATCATCTCATCCATACAATCAACTCAATTCACATTTTTTGCCTTCGCGATGCACAATTTCCCGTGCTGCTATAAGGCCAGTTACTCCTGCAGTGACTATCCCACCACTTACTCCGGCACCATCCCCAACTGTGAAAAGATTCTTCACTTGATCCGTTTCCATGCATTTTGTGACTTCAAGACGCACTGCTTTGAACTTTACTTCTGGACCATATAGAAGTGTTGATTCCTCGCTCACACCTGGAATGACTTTTGCAAGCATATCCAATCCTTCAACTAAATCCTCTAGGATTCTTGCAGGAAGTGCCATTGAAAGATCGCCTGGAGTTACATCTTTATTTGTAGGCTCAACATAGCTTTTTTCTATTCTTTCCCAGGTGCTTCTTCTTCCTTTTTTAAGATCTCCAAGACGTTGAACAATTGCTTTTCCTCCGCCTATAGTGGTACAAAGCCTGCATATGCTTTCTCCGTAAAGAGTGGTGTTTTCCACTGGTTTTGTTAGCCTTATCCTTACAAGAAAGGCAAAATTGGTGTTATTGGAAAATTTATTCTTCATGCTATGTCAATTCACTGAAACGAATTTTCCGTAGTCTTCGGTTATTACAAATCCTGCGGGATTGGTGCAGAATGTGCGTACAAAATCATCATGGCTTTTTGTGCGAATATGGAATTTAGGATCCCAGTTTATTTCCGTGAATTCCTCCATCACTTCATTGGTTACTTCTACTCTTACACCTATATCTAAGGGCCCGTACTGGTATGGAAGGCCTAGTTTTGAAGCAAGGTCCAAAAGCCATCTTGAACCTGCTCTTCCTGGTGCAAGTATTACGTATTTTGCATCTACTTTTGTTTGTTTTCCATCTTTTTCAATTACAACTCCTGCAATTTTTCCATCCTTAACCATCAGGTCTACTGCCTTGGTTTTCACCATTACTTCTACTCCCATTTTCTCCATTTCAGCCTTTATTCCGCCAACTATTTTTGGAAGAAAGTCAGAACCTATGTGCTTCTGTTTTATTGGAATGTATTTTATCCCTGCGCGCATAGCTCTTTTCTGAAGATCCTTGGTTTTTGGATGTATTTGAGATTCTTTATCCATTCCGTATTTTACAAATAATTGGTCAACATAATCTATCATTGAATCTGCATCGCTTTTGGATACGAATTCAAGCATGTTTCCTCCAATTTCTGGATTGAGATTTATCTTTCCATCTGAAAAGGTTCCGCTTCCGCCCATTCCTTGGATATAATGTATTCCGGCAGTGTTTCCGCCATTTTTTATTTTAGCCATGCGTTCCTCTATATCGTCTCCCATTTCAACCAAAAGGACGTCGAAGCCCTGCTTGCCTAGAAGATATGAAGCGAACATCCCGGCAGGACCTGCCCCTACAACAACCACTCTCGCTGTCATCATTATACACCCTAAAATTTGTACCTGTTATTAGATAAGAGCGAATCTTTTATAAATGATTGCAGGCTGATTGAACTAGGTGGAAATATGAAAACAAGCACTGCTTATTTGGAGTTTAATACTAAGGAAAGAGTGGAATTCTTGAATATTACGGATAAAGTACAGAAGGTTATTAATGAGAGTAAGATAAAGGAAGGGATTGTGCTTGTTAATCCGATGCATATAACTTCTGCAGTGATTGTGAATGATAATGAGCAGGGTTTGATTTCGGATTTCAAAAGGGTTTTGGAAAAACTGGTTCCTTATAATTCGCAGTATGCACATAATGTGGGCGAGGATAATGCTGCATCGCATATCTGGAGGCAGCTCATAGGCCATCAGGTAGTTATGCCTATTACTAATGGGAGATTGGATTTGGGTACTTGGGAACAGATATTCTATTGCGAATTTGATGGGCAAAGAAGGAAGAGAGTGCTAATAAAAGTTATTGGCGAATAGATTAAGATTTTCTCTTTCTACTATATCTTCTTCTATATCTATAGATAATGTATATGATTAATGGGACTATTAGAAGTAAAAGCCACCAATACCAGCATATGCTTAGGAATTGATTGTATCCCAATATATTGCAGAAACCAAATATGCAGCATTGTCCTATTGGTTGCTTGGGTTGTACATCTATATTTGCAAAC
>JAHJBR010000159.1 GCA_018813445.1 Microcaldota archaeon
ATTCAAATACAAAAAGGCATAGAACACCTGGGCCCTTTACTTTCTTCAAAACCAATGGTTGCCGAAAAATTTGATCCGCGTAAACTAGCAATGGAAATATTCTCAAAAGCGCTTTCTAAACCTAAATTAAAAGAAGCAGCAGCAAAAGGCCTTGAAAACGCAATTGCGGTTTGTTCAAAAGAAGCCAAACTTACTGCATTAAGACTAATTGAAATCCATATCTCTCAACATTTTGACCAAGCTTCACAACCTATTCTTTCTGCAGCTTCAAAAGGATTCTTTGTGCAGGATGAAGAAGTAGTAAATTATACTCACAAATGCTTTACAAATGCTTTATGCCAACCTGTTTGGGCAGAACATGCAGTTCGCACAATACACTCCATCTTCATAAAAGGCAATGGCACTCCTGAAAAAAAGCAAGCACTGCAAGAATGTGCACACACCATGCTACAAGCGTATATTTCAGGAGCAAACCCAACTTTATTTGTAAAAGTTAGCCTTCTTGAACTAGCCAGAGGTTCAGAGGCAAAAGATCAACTCCTAGAACTATTCAAACGATTACGTGCAGATAATGCAATCCCTAGACTTCATGTATATCTAGCTAAATGTGTTCACGAAGGAAACGGCTTATCTACGGGCGCTAGCCTAGTGCTTTCAAGTTATCCAAACTGATTTTTTGCGTAATATTCAAAAACATTTACACTCATATATTACTGGTGTTTTGTTGTCTGCAAGAAATTTTGGTTTAAAAGTAGGAGGGGTAACTACATTGAAAGCTGCAGCTCAAAAAGCATTTTCAATAGTCAATAGGTGGTCCACTAAGCCTCTTTTCCAAACTCTTTCTAAACAAGAGGCAAGAGATTTCCTAAAGGATATGCTTTTCAGATGCCAAAAACAAAAAGCAGCCACATTCGTAACTGCCAATCCAGAGCACCTTGGAATCTTAGTAGAACTAACCGGAGATATTAACACTTTAGTGAGAAATAGTGCCGAGAAAATCTTAAAAGAGATTTTAGGTCCAGCTGAAACTAATAGAATGGATCTTTCTCTTGCAATTCCAGGTTTGATTCCATTATTTGTTGCAGGAAAGCACAAAACTGAAATGCTTAAACACACATTTTTATCTGCACTTTTAAACGAAAAATCAAAAGCTGCAGCAGAAAGCCCATTAAGAAAAATAATTTTTGAATCAGAAAGTGATACAAGATCTCTTGCAGCAGAAATATTTTCAACTGCAATAGATAAAGGAGTTAAAATTTATTTCAATCCACTGGAGCTCCTAATTTTGCTTTTCGACAGAGACCAAAAAGTTTCAGTATTTGCCTCAAAAGCATTCAAGGAATCAGTAACCAAACAATTCAACAGAATCAAAGTACTCCAAGATATAATCACACGTATTCCACTTACTCATCCTGAAGAACAGAACCGACAGATTCTATGCGAATTCTTTGTCTTCATCACAACCACCACTCAGGAAAACCTTCTTGGTAAATTATTTTCACAACTTTGTTCTGACGACCAGGAAAAAGCCAACTCTGCTTCAAAAACTCTATTCGCAGTATTCAGCGTTTTCAAGGAAAAATCAAACGCCCCAAAAATACAAGACATTTTCCAACAACGCCAAATATGCGAAATACTATGCTTTAATGACCATATTGCTAGAAGGGGCGCATTAATAACTATTGACCAGGCGTTAGCAATGGGCTTTGATTGTAACTCTATTTCATCTGCACTGAAACAATTACAAGGAAACCCTGGAATAATTGGGACAGATGCTGAAAACCTTTCTTCAATTCTAGAAAGGATATAGATTCAGCAAACCCTTAATAATTTTCCATAGTAAATAATAACTATGCTTACTTATTCACGCTTGAGAGAAATACAGATGAAGGAAGCAGAATCTCTTGAACCTGTAAAACTTGATAAGGATTTCTACACACAGCTCAAGACCTTTTTAGATGCGAAAAAGCTTTCAGCTCTGAAAGCCCAATCATTTATGGAAATGCGTGAATATGAAAACGCTAAAAAAATAGCAAAACTCCTTCTTGCAAAAAGAAAAGAAAAATTGCTCATGCTTTCAATTCTCTCTGATGATGAGCCAGAAGGCCTTACTGACGAAGAGCATATTTTCCTAAAACAAATACGCTCTCTCTCAGACTCTTCGTTCGGACAAATATACTCTATTTTTGAGGACAATAAAGAGGAAAAGAAAATGGAAAAGCTGAAAATCGTGAAGCCAATAGAGCCTTATAAAGGTTTCGATAATAATATATATGGTCCTTACAAAGAGGGACAGGAAATATTGGTTCCCTCAGAGGAGGCAGAATGGCTTCTTAAGAGTAAGATGGCTGAACACAGTCAATGAATTTATAGGTGATTTATAATGAAATATCCAAAAGAAGTGAGGACGTTTTGTCCTAAATGTAATTCGCACCAGACTCATAAAGTGCGCCTTGCCAGCAAAGGCCGCGCGCGCTCCATGGCATTCGGAAACAGAAAGCACAAAAGAAAACTCCTGGGACACGGAGGAAAACGTGCAGGCGAAAAAACTGTTAAAAAGCAAGGAAAAAGACAGAAAATAATGATGGAATGCCAAAAATGCAAGAAAAAGCAAGAACGTGTCATTGGAGGAAGAACAAAAAAGAAGCTTGAATTGAA